>JAUWQG010000004.1 GCA_030611185.1 Nitrososphaerota archaeon | reverse complement strand
AAATAACTTTCTTTGATGAAAGTCGTAATCTCCTCAAGGATGTTAGATATACCTATATCTTGATTAAAGATGATGAATTAATTGAGGCAAACTCTGGAGATGACCCTAACAATCAGGGAATTCTTGCTAGTGAAGGAATTGACATTCCTAAAATTTACGTTCCCTCTGAAGGCCAATACCAACTCGATATTCTAGTGCATGGAATAGGTCTTGACTATGATCCAACATATGCAGGAATTGGGTCTACAATTATAGAGATTGGACCTAGTCTACCAAAAGATACCGTCCTACCCACTCCTGATGTAAAGCCATCAGCTGCAATTCCAGAGTGGATCAAAAACAACGCAGCTTGGTGGGCAGATGGTGCTATAGGTGACTCAGATTTTGTTCAAGGAATTCAATTCCTAATCAAAGAAGGAATTATGAGTATAGGGTCATAGATTTTTAAATAAATTCGGTATAGTGTAAGTAATGAAAGACATCAATGATATCATGCCAAAAGTTCCAAACATGAGATGGGGTGCTTTAATGAACAAAGCCCCAACTAATGATAAAGTAAAGGAAATGAATAAAATTTTTCCAGACAATGGAAAGTGGCATACTGTATTTGAAGAAAAAGACAATGTTACTATTGATGGGAAACAAGTATGGAAAAAAGATCCAAACAAATGGACTTGAGAATTAATTAATCTAGATTTTTAAATAGACCATTAAAGATCAAAAATACTCTTGGAAAGAAAACTCTTCATTCTGTTAATTTTACTTTCTAGTTCTATAATTGCTCCTATAACACTTGAGGTTTATGGTCATGGGTTAGGAGCTGAAACATTTCCTCCTGTAGACTTGAATGGAAAACTAGTGACTTTAGAGATATCTTCATCAACTAATATTCCTGAAGAAAACGATGATCAACAAATTTCAATTTCTTTAATTGATTTCAATTCTAAAGTTACTTTACGTGATGTTACATTTTTAATTAAATCTGAACGTGGAACACAATTCCTATTTGAAAAAGAATTTCAGGCAGATAATGGATTTATTGTTTTTAATTTTGTATCAGAAAATACAGATTCAATTCAAATTGTAGAAGAGGAAGAAGGAAATGTTTTTGGTTCATTGTTAGGCCTTGATTCTAGAATGATTCATGTTAAAGGACCCAAACTAAGTGAAGGGGGACTTTACAAGTTTGATATTAGTATTCTTACTGCAGATGGTTATTCAAAGAAATTAGATGAACCATTAGTTTTCAAGTCAGGAATTTCTATTGCACAAACTAAAACTCATTCTATTAATGATCCATACTTTGGAGTACAAGATATCCAATCTATCACATTTTATGATGAAATAAGTGATTTTCAATATTTTCCTGATAAACGAGAAATTTCATTTTCAATGCCTTTTGATTGGAGTTTTGATAACATTAATCAAACATCAGTGGTGCACGAAGAATTAGTTATTTCAAAAACATTTGGAGATTTACTAGTTTCTGGATTTTCTATGTACATTAATGATGTAAAACTCTCAGATAATATTATTACAATTGATGACTTTTTCTCAGATGAAAGAATAGTTCATTTCATAATTAACCAAAGGGAATTATGGAATATTTACAACCAAACTGAAAATCAAGATGGAATGAAATTTCTTGTTACACCAAATTCAGAGGAAATTCAACTAAGCTCAATAACTGAGAATGGACAATTCCGAGTGCTAGTATCATCAGAGCCTGAGAATTTAAAATCAAACTCTATTGCAAAAATTAATTTTAACATAATGGATGTATTTCTAAAAAATAGACCAATTTCTGTAACTTATGATTTTTCAATGACTCAAAATGGAAAAACCATTCATCGACAAAGTGGTACAAGCACAGACCTTAGAGAGGAATTTAACACTTCAGAATTTTCAATTCCAAGCGATGTTACAGGAATAGTTCATCTAAATTTTGAAAATCTAAATGGTAATGATCTTGCTAGAACTTCAATACCAATAGTAATTGACAGAATTGGAGGCCAAAATAATGAAATTTCTATTCCTGAATGGATTCGAAGCAATGCAGCTTGGTGGGCAGAAGGACAAATTGATGATGGAACATTCATTCAAGGAATTGAATATTTGATTAAAAATGACATTATACTAATTCCAAAAACACAACAAGAAAATTCTGACACTCAAGAAATTCCTGCTTGGATTAAAACCAATGCAGCTTGGTGGGCAGAAGGACAAATTGATGATGGAACCTTTGTTCAAGGATTGCAATATCTAATTCAAAATGGAATCCTACAGGTTCCAAATTGAATAATCTTATTATACGATTTTTATCGAAGCTAAACATCTAATGTTACCACTACGAGATGAAAATCCGCATCCTCCCGGATTCAAACCAACTGTAACTTATGCATTAATTATCATTAATGTAGTTGTATTTGTAATTGAAATTGCTTACACTGGGCAATTTCTTGAATTTAACAATCAAAATGCATTTGACTTGTTTTACAACTGGGGAGCTGTCCCAAATTGTATTTCAGGTGCCTCAGCATCAACAATTGACTTTGGTGCAGGACCAGAAGTTATTCAATGTCCTAGTGAACCATACATTTCTCTTCTAAGTTCTACCTTTTTGCATGGTGGTGCCATGCATCTTGGTGGTAACATGTTGTTTTTGTGGATATTTGGTGATAACATCGAGGCAAAGTTTGGAAAAATAAAATATCTTGGAATTTATCTTCTATGGGGAATACTTGCAGGCTTATTGCACATATTGGGCGATGCTACAAGTCCAATACCTGCAGTTGGAGCATCTGGTGCAATATCTGGAGTGCTAGGTGCTTACTTGGTTATTTTTCCAAAAGCAAAAATTCAGACCTTTTTGATGTTGGGATTCTTTTGGAGAATGATGCACATTCAAGCTAGATGGTTCTTACCATTTTGGCTAGTCTTTCAAAACTTACTTCCATTTTTCATAGGAGGATTCGGTGTTGCAGGTGGAGGTGTGGCATATCTTGCTCACATTGGCGGATTTGTAGTAGGACTTGCAACAGGTTATCTATACAAGAAAACACATAGTTCTGATTTTACTTATGGAACTCGTTATGGATATAGGCCAGATTATTAACTCTAAAGAATAAATCAACGAATTATTTCAGACTAGTTATGCCCTTGATAACAGTAGCAATGTATCCTGGAAGATCTCAAGAACAAAAAGACGAATACGCAAAAGCTATCACAAAATCAGCTGTTGAGATTCTAAAAACAAAAGAGAATCATGTAATTGTAGTCTTTGAGGATAATCCAAAGGAAAACTGGTTTTTGGCAGGAAACCAACTTTAATTATTTTTTTAAAAAAAAGACTGGACTATTTTCCCTTCTAGTCACAGGGATAGACATACACACATTGGTCGTATACATAATTTAGATTAAATTTACATAATAACAAAATGGTACATTAGCTAATTGTACCATCAAAAATAATGTAAAATGATAAACTTAGAGTCCTTGGGTACCTATTGCATCTTCGTTGTTATGAATTTTATCAATGTGGGTTGATAGTTGTTCGTTGTTCTCAAAGATAGATTCACAGTAAGGGCATTTACTTTCTTGTGTCATAATTTTACTTCTGGTTCCAACTATTTATTACTAGTCCAAAACAATCAGGCTTCTCTATACTTTTATTCTAATTTATAACTACAAATTCTATGAAAGTAGGAGTTGTTCAGTTTAAGGCCTCTACTAACAAAGAAACTAATCTAAAAAAAATTATTAATTACATTTCAAAGGCAGCACAAAACAAAGCAGCGCTTGTGGCATTCCCAGAATTTATGATGTTTTACACTAACTCATCTCAAACACCAAAACAACTAGCAAGTTTAGCTGAAAAAATTAATGGCAATTTTGTAAACACAATAGCAAAAACTGCAAAACAATATAGAATTCAGGTGATTGGTTCATTTTATGAAAAGAGTAATAAAAAAAACCGTGTCTATGATACTTCATTTGTAATTGACAAAACAGGCAAAGTAATCTCAACTTATAGAAAAATTCACCTCTATGATGCGCTAGGATTTAGGGAATCAGATAAAATGACATCAGGTTCTAAAATTACCAAACCCGTAAAGACATCAATTGGCAAAGTAGGCATGATGATCTGCTATGACTTGAGATTTCCTGAAATGTCAAGATCACTTGCATCTTCAGGCTCTGAGGTTTTAGTTGCACCATCTGCATGGGTAAAAGGTGACATGAAAGAAGAACATTGGATAACAATTAACAAGACTCGTGCAATTGAGAATGGATGTTACGTTATAGCACCTGATCAAGTAGGTAACATCTACTGTGGACGTAGTGTTGTAGTAGATCCATACGGAAAAATTTTACTTGACATGAAAAAGAAGCAAGGAATAGGATATGTCAACATTGAATTAAAAAAGATAAAACAAATTCGCAAAGTCCTACCACTACTTAAAAACAGAAGAATAGATGTTTATGCTAACTTGAAGGCTTAGGTTTCCTACTTTTGCAATTAAAGTTAGCGCACTGTCTAGACCACTTTTGTTTTCGTGAATAACGAAAAATCACCATTGGCCATTTACACTCTTCACATGATGCTTTAATTGCTCGAAGCTTTGCTTTTTGCAAAAGAGGAGATGATGCTTTGCAACCACCGTAAAAATTTGAACATCCCATGAATCTCTTTCGAGTTGTTCTTGATCGAATAACCATCAACTGACCAATCTTACACTCTGGACATTGTACCAGTCCCTTCTTTGGAGTGTTTGTTCCCAAGATAACGTACTTTTTTTCTTTGGATGACCAAGAAAGAAATCCATTACTGTCAAAGTATTGTGCGATCTCTTTTTTGAAGATTGAGACTCTGGATTTTGTAGACTTTACAGTATGTCTTTGTTTATTCTCCTTTACTTGGATTGTTTGAAGCTGTACTTTTTTTCTTGGCATTTTCTTTTACTGATTTTGCTAAAACTATTTTTATAGGGAATATAGTCAGTCTTGTTAGTGGAAAAGGTTTGTGTTCTTGGTGCTGGCAGTACCAAATATGGAAAATTGGCAGATAGCCTTGCAGATATTACTACCCAAGCATCAGTCTTAGCCATAGAAAGCGCAGGAATTGGACCTAAAGATATCCAAGCATCCTATATTTCAAATGTCTTCGGAGTTGCAGACAAGCAGGTACATATCGGACCTGTCTTAATGAGCAGATTAGGAATTCCAGATAAACCATCATTAACAATAGAGTCTGCCTGTGGAAGTGGCTCTGTATCTTTTAGAGAGGCCTATGCAAATATTGCAGCAGGATTTTATGATTGTCTTATAGCAACTGGTGTTGAAAAAGTAACTCACACAGGCACAGAATGGACAACAACCTACTTTGCCTATTGTTCTGACTTTTTCTATGAAGGTCAAGCTGGTGCATCATTTCCTGGATTATTTGCATCAATGGCTCGCGCTTACTTGACAGAATTTGATGCAACTGAAGAAGACTTTGCAAAAGTTGCAGTAAAGAATCATGAAAATGGTGTATTAAATCCAAAAGCTCACATGCAGAAAAAAATTACAGTTGATGATGTGATGAATTCTCCAGTAGTTGCAAGTCCTCTAAAGCTTTATGATTGCTGTCCATTCTCTGATGGTGCAAGCTCTGTTATTCTTTGTTCTGAAAAGTTTGCAAAAGCACATGGTGGTGATTATATTGAAGTAACTGGTTCGGGTAGAGGTGGATCACCAGCTGCATTACAAGGACGTGAACATTTAACTACAATTCCAAGTACAAAGATTGCAGCTGAGCAGGCCTACAAAATGGCAGGTGTAACTGCAAAAGACATTGACTTTGCAGAAGTACATGATTGCTTTACAATTGCAGAAGTAGTTGATACTGAAGACTTGGGATTCTTTGAGAAAGGAAAAGGTGTTGAAGCTGTTCGTGAAGATAGAACAAAATTAAATTCTGATATTTCAATTAATCCTTCAGGAGGTCTTAAATCAAAAGGACATCCAATTGGAGCTACTGGTATTGGACAAGTAGTAGAAGTATTTGATCAATTAACCGGAAAAGCAGGAGCAAGAACCGTTAAAGATGCAAAAGTTGGTTTAACTCATAACTTTGGCGCAACTGGTGCAAGTTGTGCTGTTCATATTTTCCAGAGTGTGTAAAATGTCTGTTGAAGAACAAGTTATTGAAAATGCTAAACAGGGTAAACTCTTAACTCACAAATGTACTAGCTGTGGATATCTTCATTTATCAACTGCCTATTATTGCCTAAAATGTGGCAGCAAGGGATTTGAGAATGTCCTTTTAGAGGGCACAGGCGCAATTGCTACCTACACCATAATTACAGTCGCTCCTGCAGGCTTTGAAAAATATACTCCATATGCCTTTGTTGTAATGCTTTTGGATAATGCCGAATTAAGAATTTCGGGATTTATGGCAGATATTGCTACCCCTGCAGATCTTCCTGTTGGAACCAGAGCTAAAATTACTGGTTTTGATGAACGGGGAATTGTCATTGAAAAGCAGTAAAATAATTTAGTAAACTTATAAAATAAAATCATAATCGATTCTTAATTATTTTGTATTTCTGATCATCTTTATGTCTGTAGAAGTTACATGTGGAAAATGTGGTGAAAAGATCACAACCATGAAAATGCTTAAAGCTCTAAAAGATGTAATGAAACATTACAAAGGAAAATGTCCTTCATGTGGACAAACATTATCAACATCAGAATTCTCTCTTGATGTTCAAGAAAAATGATCCAATTTTTAAAAAAATGATCCCAACAGATCAAAAAATGATCTAATACCATTAGGAACTGATCCAATTTTTAAAAAAATGATCCAAACCCCAAAATTTGATCTAATTTTTTAAAAAATTATCCAGTCACAAGTCTTAATTACTCCTTTTTTTAGTCATGAATATGGATATGAGTGAAGAATTCGACGAACTCGAAGAACCAAAGAAAGGTAGCATTCTTCAATCCACATCAAAGCGAGTCAGAATGATCTTTTCTGTCATGGCAAGTCCTAACCGAATTGATATCTTGAGAATTTTAAATTCCAAAGGCCCTTTGACCTACTCTGAATTAAAATCACTTGCTGGATTCAAATCAAAAAAAGAAAGTGGCAAATTTGCATATCACCTAAGAAAATTATTAAGACAATCACTTGTTGCATTAAACAAATCTGAAAGACGTTATACCATCACAAATCTTGGAAAACTTGTTTTGAGTTTAGCAAGACAAATTGAAGAAAGATCAATTATTGAAAGTGGAAAAATGTATGTTAGAACATCCCATGAATCAATTGAGGAATTTAATTCCCATAAAATTATTCAATCTCTTGTAAGAGAAGGAAGTCTTCCATTAGAACTAGCCCAAAAAATTACGGAAGAAGTTGAAAATAGAATTTACAAATATCAGACCACATATCTCACAGGCTCATTAATTCGAGAAATGGTCAACTCTGTCCTATTAGAGCACGGTCATGAAGAATACCGCAATAAACTTGCACGCCTAGGTCTACCTGTTTATGATATTCAAGAAATGCTCTCAAACCTAGAAAATGTAGGAAATGGTGCAGATGGCTTGTTATTTACTACAGGTCAGCGAGTATTTGCCGAACACCTACTAACCAATATCTTACCAAAAGATGTTGCTGATTCACATCTTTCTGGAGATTTACACATATCAAATCCTGGTATATGGTCAATGATTCCAGATACGATTTTTGTAAATGTAAAAGAACTCATTGAAGATGGAATTGTTCTTGGTGGAAAATATCTTGATGTATCAAGAGTGCCATCATCAAAGTCACTTGATGATATTACATCTTCTTTATCTATTATCATATCTTTACTTTCAAAAGAAGCTTCACAAGAAATTGTTCTTGATGGAATTGTTTCATTGTTTAGTAAACAATCAAAGAATATTGAAGAACTACAACAAAAATTAACAAATGCATTTGCTACTTCATCGACAACATCAAACTACAACAAAACAAATACCAATATTTCAATTAGACTAGCTTTGGGTTCTGATACCAAAATCATTAATGCAATAATTAATGCATATCAAAATTATACAAAAATAACACCTCTTCCAAAGATTGGTTTGATTATAGATTATTCCAAAGGAAAGATTACAGATGTTTCACAGCAAGTAGCTGAAATAATTTCTATTGGAGGAAAAGTAACATTTACAAAAAACCAGATTTCAAGTTATGGAATTACAAATGGCACAACTAAAAATTCTGGACCTCTTGCAATTAACTTACAGTCTGTTTCAATAAATCTCCCAAGACTTGCATTTGAATCAAACAAAGATGAAACTTACTTTAGAGCAAGACTTGCACTTCTTATGAAACCAGCATTATCCTCCATGGCCTTAAGAAAGAAAGACATTTCTGATCTTACCAGGAGAGGATTGAATCCTATTCTTGCAAAGAACACACAATATATGCAAAGAAGTTCAGTCTCCCTTGTTATCAATCTCGTAGGACTAAAAGAAGCAGTCTTTAACATCTTGGGCTATAAAGACAACAAAGACGGTAGAGCAATACTTCATAAAGTAATAGAAACAGCAGTAGATGTAGGAGCCAAAAAAGGTAAGGAAATAGGCGATCCCGTTCATATTTCCATGACTGAGACTGAAGGATCTGTCCGATTTGCTAGCCTTGATGGTGAAAAATATGGCAAGAATTCATCTCTAAACGTACCTGATACTGATAACTATACACAGGGTATAATTCTTAATGCCACTGAAGTTGGTGACTATACCAGCAAAAGCGAAAAAATTGTAGAGTGCAATAAATTATCCAAGATTCTAAATGGTGGTCTATCAGTGAATTTACAAATTGCCAATGATGCAAAAATTACTGATATCAAAAAATCAATAGAAAAAACTGCAGAGTTGACGAATTCCTTCAAACTAGTTAGAAGCATTGCAATTTGTGGTGAGTGTGGATTTAAAGACGAACCAATAACAGACAAGTGCCCAAAGTGCAAGTCACCTTACATAGTCTGAAATTCGTAAGTTCAAAACTATTTACGATCGGTTAACAGAAAATTTTGACTATTTATGATTTCACGATCATCGTACATTGAATATGTTGTGCCGGTATGAATTTCATAGTACCGGTGTTAAAAAAATTGACTAACGAAAGGGACAAGATCAAAAATTTTCGAGCACACAAGTTATATCCACATTAATTCTAAGCCTTGCGGAGAGATTATTATTGGATAATTCACAAATCGAAAGTACTATCAATGAGATCCGTAAGCGCAGTGGCGCAGTAACGGATTTTAATGAAAATAAAATTTCAAATGCCATCTTTATGGCATTAGCAGCCACATCTAAAGCCGATCGTGCGCTAGCAGACCAACTTGCAAATAGAGTTGTACAAAAATTAGTTGAGCAAGGATTCACTAACACAAGAGCACCTAGTGTTGAGGATATTCAAGATATTGTAGAATCTACACTAATTGATAGTGGTAATAGTGATATCGCAAAAGCCTATATCGTTTACAGACACGAAAGAAGAAAATTAAGAAATGAAAAGATGAAAGTATTAAACGCCAAGGCTTTGGATCCTGTCTCAAAGAAATTTGACCTAAATTGTCTTAGAGTTTTAGCATCAAGATATCTTTTCAGAAATGGAAAAAATGAGATTACTGAGACACCTACTCAGATGTTTGAGCGAGTCGCAATTTTGGTAGGTATGGGTGATATTCTATATGATGCTCAAGTCTTTGATAAATCAGGAAATATCACTCAAAATATTGAAGAAGCAAACAACTATCTTGAAAAACTAGATGCCTTTGACTACAAATTCAAAGTTGGAGATTATTTTCTAAACAAATGGCATTTCAGATCGCTGATAAATCACTATGTCACTCTTGCCAGCAAAGGCCAGATGAAAGTAAGCTTTAAGGAATTACTTACACTGATTGCAGCCAAGAAATTAGATTCGTATGCAGATAGAATCACAGAATACATGGAGTTAATGACAGCTCAGGACTTTCTTCCAAATTCACCTACAATGATGAATGCAGGCGGTAGATTAGGACAGCTCTCAGCATGTTTTGTCCTTGGAATGAAAGATGAAATGGAACAAATCATGAAATCTACATCTGATGCAGCACTAATCTTCAAATCTGGCGGAGGAGTTGGAATCAATTACTCTGATCTTCGAGAAGAAGGTGATATTGTTGCATCAACATCTGGTGTTGCATCAGGACCAGTGTCCTTCATGAATATCATAAACACTGTCACTGAAGTTGTTAAACAAGGAGGAAAGAGAAGAGGTGCTAACATGGGAATCATTGAAGCATGGCATCCTGATGTTGAAAAATTCATTACAAATAAAACACAACCTGGAATTCTTGAGAACTTTAATGTCAGTGTTGGAATCTGGGAAGACTTTTGGAATTCACTTGTAAATACTGAAGACGGTAATTACATGCTACGTAGTCCACGTGATAAAAAACCAGTAAAGGAAATTAATGCACACCAATTAATTGATCTCATAGCATTATCTGCATGGAAGAGTGCAGAGCCTGGTTTGATCTTTTTTGATCAAATTAACAAATACAACGTATTTGCAAAGGCAAGACAAGCTCCATTAAGAGCAACAAATCCATGTGGCGAACAGAGTCTTTACCCATACGAATCATGCAATCTAGGTTCTATCAATCTGGTAAATCTTGTAAAAAGAAAAGCAGATGGGGAATATGAATTCGATTGGCAAAGATACGAAGAAACCATTAGAAAAACAACAAGATTCTTGGATAATATTATTGATGTGAATAATTATCCTGTAGCTGAGATCAACATTGCATCAAAAGAATCTCGTAGAATTGGATTAGGTGTAATGGGTGTAGCAGATTTGTTATACAAATTAAAGATTCCATACAATTCACCTCAAGGATATGAACTTCAATCAAAACTCTCTGAAGCACTAACATACTATTCTATGGAGGAAAGTGTTGCCCTTGCAAAGTCTCGTGGTGAATTCCCACTATGCTCTAAAACTGAATATCCTGAAGGAAAGATTCCAATTGCAGGGTACTATGAAACATCAAAAGACTCCCATTCCTATGAGTGGGATGCATTAATTGAAAAAATCAAAGTTTATGGAATTAGAAATGTGTTGACTACAACAGTAGCACCAACAGGAACTCTCTCTATGATAGCTGATTGTTCAAATGGAATGGAACCAGCATTTGCACTTGTTTTTGAGAAAAGAGTGACCGTTGGACGATTCTTCTATACCAACAAGATTGTCGAACAAACTCTCAAAGAAAATGGATTGTATACTGATGAAATACTTGCAAAGATAGCAGACAACTATGGATCCCTGAAAGGACTCGAGGAAATTCCACAATGGATGCAAGATGTCTTTGTCACTGCAATGGATATCCATTGGGCTGATCATTTAATGGCTCAAGGTGTTTGGCAAAACTGGATTGGAAATGCAATTGCAAAAACAATCAACATGCCATATGATGTTACCGCAGAAGATGTAAAGTCAGCATACTTGTTGGCCCATGAATTGGGACTAAAAGGAATCACAGTATATCGTGATGGCTCTAGACATAAACAAGTACTTCACATGACTAGTGAAAACGCCAAAAAAACATTTGATGTAACTCCAAGTCAGCATATTACAGAGTATGTAAGTAGAACAATTACAAATCCATACATCAAATCTCAAGTAAATGCCTCCTTGGAAATCAAAGTTCATGAGGAAGAAATTTCAGACGAACCACAAAGACAAGAAGAAGTATCTGAAGATCGTTTATGTCCAACATGTAGAAACAATCTGGTCTTTGTAGAAGGTTGCAGTATCTGCATAGAATGTGGGTACAGCGGCTGTACTTCAGGATAGATAACACAATCACAACTTTTTTACTTTCTTTTCTTTTTCAATCAGTGTGAACAAGATAATTCTAGGCGTGGCTCTAGGCATAGCAGTAATTATTGCGCTGGCAGCTACAGTTTTGACCTTACCTGATTCAGAAATTATCACTTCACAAAAACATAATGAAAAAATTGGTCTTGTGATTAATTCACCTAGTCAATCAGTATCATTACAACAATTAGATGAAATCTATTCAGATGCTTCATCTACTGCAATAGGTAGAAGCAATGTCTATCTATTTTGGAATATTATTGAACCACAACGAGGCGAATTTGATTGGAGTCAATCAGATGTCCTGATGGGATTAAATGAAAAAAACAATCTCAAAGTAACGCTCTTCTTTTCCGTAATTAATGGAGAAACACTAGGTCCATTTCCTGATTGGATAGGAAGACCATCTATCAACTCTATTGGAGAGGAAAGACTCGTAAATATTCTTGATGAAATTCTCTCACGATATCATATTGTAGATTCTGTTATTATTGCAGGTGAGACAGAATCTCAATTTCGCTACTATGAGCAAAACATTCCAGTATACAAGGAGTTGTTTTCTGGAGTTTATGATAAACTAAAAGAAAAACATCCTGATGTAAAGTTTGGAAACTCGTTTGCATTACATCATGTATTGAACAAAGACTTGGGGCATATTGTTAGTGACTTGGCACTTGGTGATTTTGTTGCATTTTCATATTCTCCAGTTGATCCCCTAAATGATATTGTAAAAACTCCTCTAGAGGCCAAAGAAGATTTAAAAAAAGTTTTTGAAATTGTACCAAACAAAAAGATTGGATTCTTTGAGACTAGCTGGAGTACATCTAATTTTGTAGGCGGAAACAATACATCTCAGAAAGATTTTTTGGAAAAATTATTTGAATTTTATTCAGAAAACGAGTCAGAAATTGAATTTTTAACTTGGTACAGGCAATATGATAGGCCAGAGGGTACGTGTGCTACAGAACAACAAGAAATTGGTGATGAGAGCATCAGTGTAGGAGGAGGTTCTGGATTTGGAAGCAGTGAATATATTATTGAAAGATTAAACCACTACATCTGTAGTGCAGGTCTCGTTGATGTTAATGGAAATCCAAAACCTGGATGGAATGAATTTAAAAACCAAATAGAAATGATAAATTAAAATGATTTCTCTAATTCTAACTGAATCTTCTCTAGAGCTAGTACCTAAAGAATTGAGTTCACATCCTTCAGTAATTTCACATGCACAAAAACTTGGCAAGAGAACATCTGAAATTTTACTTGATAATTCTTGGCATTTTGCTGCAATGAAAGGAATAAGTGATGAAATAAAACGGGGAAGACCTGATCTGGTTCATTTTTGTATCTTAGAGGCAACAACAATTCCTTTGTACACAAAAAATAAAATCAAAATTTACGTTCACACTATTGATGATAAGATAATTTATGTTGGAGAAAATGTCCACATTCCAAAGTCGTATCACAGATTTGAAGGATTGATAGAAAAATTATTTTTAGAAAAAACTATTGAATCCAATGGAAATGTATTATTAGAATTAAAAGAAAAATCTTTTTCAGAATTGATTGATGAAATAAAACCTTCAAAAGTAATAGGCTTATCAAGCAAAGGAGAAAAACACTCGTTTGAAAATACTATCTCTGAAATACCTGAGAATTGTTGTTTAGTAGTTGGTGGATTCCAAAAAGGGCATTTCTCTAATGCCATACAAAGCAGAATCAATCAAATGATTTCAATAGATGATTCTTCCTTAGAGGCTCATGTTGTAGTGGCACGATTGCTCTATGAATACGAAAAAACCATTTTTATGTAGGAAATTTTGTTTTCTTTTTTGTGCAGTCATAGTATAGCCTGGTTAGTATTCGGGGTTTCCAACCCTGTGACGCGGGTTCGAATCCCGCTGACTGCATTTTTTCAAATAAGAACCAATTTTTAGGTGAACTATGAATTGAAGATGTGAAACCAGTCGTTAGAAAAATCGCCTTAGAGAGAATGCAAATTCTAATAGATAATGCAATTTCAAATGCACGAACAAACCCAGAACTTTCTCAAAGACATGCACAGATTGCACGACGAATCAGCACAAAGTACAACATTAGAATGCCTTACATTCTTCGAATTGTATTTTGTAAAAAATGTAAATCCTTCATAGCTCCTGGAATAAATTCAAAAATTAGATTGGGTAGAGCATCAATCAAGTCGATCAGAATCACGTGTAATTTTTGTGGACATACTTATCGCAAAATAATTCCTCAATAGTTCATTAGAAATTATTTTTTGTAAAGTGGTAGAATTGACAGGTCTTTCAAATATTCCATTGATACAAAAAACATTTTTGTAAAAATTCCAATCAATAAAAAATGGAATATAAAAAATAAACTATCAATAGTTGGTTTGACAGTAAGTATAGCTACGATTATTGCAATAATTTTACCTGACTAGTCTAATTTTTAATAATAATTTTGAAATTATTTTTTGATATAGATAAGATAAAAGATAGCTTTTGACTTTCTTATGGGAACCGAAATGAACATACACTAGTGCATTACACTTCAAAATGAAATGATTTCTTTTGAACATAGAGTTCTCAGTGAATATAGAATAAAAATAGCAAAGATTGAGACACTAGTTAAATTGATTATGGCTCATAGAGATCCTAAAGGCATGGAGGCTCTAGATGCTTCTAAATTTCTAGATGTTTTGATTACTGAAACAGACAGCTTCTATGAAAAATATAGTGAAATTCTTTCAAATAATGGCAAAAGACCTCATGCTCGCTCACGTTTATCAGAAAATAAACAATGGAATGAAAATGTTGAAAAATATTATGAGAAAAATCCTCGCCGAAGACCCAGAAAATAATCTTAATTTTCTAGTACCATAAAGCGAAATTCTTAAGCGTGAAAGGAGGTATGAATACTATTTTTTCTAAGATCCGATAAACTCTCCAATACCTTAAATGGAATTTACATTCTAAAATCATTATTTTTCAATAAGCTTAAGTTCTTTCAGGATTTGTAAACCTCATGGGAATAATGAACACTTTACGCAAGTTCTGTATAATGAAAAGTGTTAGAGACAAGGCAAAAGAACCCGAAGAAAAATAAAATTCCGATCAACTCAATTTGTGCTTGAATATCTTTAAGAAACTTGACTGAATGCCTCAATGATTTATAAGACGATTCCAGACTTTTTCACTTCATGGCAAAAGTGCATGATGTCCCACCTGATGTATTGATTAGTAGATTAGCTGACATTTTAAAAAATGAAGATATTACTGCTCCTTCTTGGACTTCATTTGTAAAAACAGGTGCTCATGCAGACAAACCTCCTCAAAATAGAGATTGGTGGCATACAAGATGCGCATCAATTATGAGAAAAATTTACCTTAATGGTCCTATTGGAATTAACGAATTAAGAAATGTGTATGGTGGTGGAAGACCATCAGGATATGGAGCCGCACATCACAAAGATGCTGGTGGCGCAATTATTAGAAATGCAATTCAAGGTTTAGAAAAGTTAGGCTATGTTGAAAAAGTCGAAAAGAAAGGTCGTAGAATTTCCAAACAAGGAATGCAAAAACTTGATAGACTAGCCACAGAAATTCTAAAAGAACTAATCACTGAAAATCCTAAATTAAAAATTTATTCTTAGATTTAAAATGAGTTTTCCTGACGCTGACGAATCGCAAGAAAGACAACCACCAGTAAACGAAGAAGAATTTAACGCACAAAAAGAAAATATCCTAAAACAAATTCTTTCATCAGAAGCAAGAATGCGTTTAAACAATATCAAAATGGCAAAACCTGAATTATCAAACCATGTAGAACAATATCTTATTGGGATGGCTTCCCAAGGAAAGGTACGATCTCCTTTAACTGACGATCAACTAAAACAAATATTGTTAGCAATTCAGCAACCAAAACGAGATTTTAAGATAAATCGAAGATAAACCCAGATAAAATATAATTATGGGTTAGTGACCAAAAAACCTATGAAAGCTGTAGTTTACAATGAATACGCACCAGATGATAATTTTGCTAAAATCCTCAAAGTCCAGGATTTAGATGAACCAAAACCAAAAGCAGATGAAGTAGTCTTTAATGTTAAAGCAGCTGCCCTAAATTATAATGATATTTGGGGAATGAGAGGACAACCAGTTCCAGTTCCTCTACCACACGTTTCAGGTTCTGATGCCGCTGGAGATGTAATCGCTGTCGGTGAGGATGTAAAGAATATCAAAGTTGGAGACAGAGTAGTTTCCCATTCTAACATGTCATGTAGAGTATGCAAAGCATGTACAGACGGAAGAGAATTTGATTGTACTAAAAGAATGATTTGGGGATTTCAAACAGGCCCAACATGGGGTGCCTTTCAAGAAGTCACTCATTTACCAGAAGTGAATATTTCAAAAATTCCAGAAAATGTATCCTATGATGATGCAGCAGCTGCTTCAATGACATTATTAACATCATGGCATATGCTTGTGGGCAGAGCAAAGATTACACCTGGTCAAACTGTATTGATTATGGGCGGTGGTTCTGGAGTTGGAAGCTTTGGAATTCAGATAGCAAAATTATACAACTGTGATGTAATTGCCACTGCAAGTCCAGACAAACTAGACAAATGTCTCGAACTTGGAGCCGATTTTGCAGTAGATCACAGAAAAGAAGATTGGCATAAAGAAGTAAGAGGTATCACAAAAGAAATAGCCAAGAAAAAAGGTGAAGCTCCTGGAGTCGATGTTTCATTTGATCACATAGGTGAAACTCACTTTAACAAACAACTAACATTGCTAAAGTATGGTGCAACAATGGTATCATGTGGTGCAACTACAGGATATGATGCAAAGATTGACCTAAGACATGTATTCTTTAAAGGAACTAACATCTTAGGTTCAACTCAAGGAACAAAAGCAGAACTTGACCAAGCACTATATTGGATGGGACAAGGAAAGATCAAAGCAGCAATTGATTCTGTTTATTCATTTGAGCAAGCAGCTGAAGCCCATAACAAGATGCTATCAGGAAAAGGACTCTTTGGCAAAATCTTATTGAAGCCAGAGGGCGTATAGTCTTTTAATGACACAGCTTTTCCGAAGTCTAATTTTCGTTCCTGGAAACAATCCTAGGTTTTTAGAAAAAGCAAAGCAGATAGAGGCAGATATAGTCTGCTTTGATTTGGAGGACTCAGTTCCTGATAAAGAAAAAAAACAGGCTAGAAAACTAATCAAAACTGCTCTAAAATCACGTTCTGAATACCATTCTTCAATATTTGTCAGGACAAATTCACCATTATCTGGAAAAATCCCAGATGATCTAAAAGAAATTGTTCAAAAAGGAATTAATGGAATCGTTATTCCAAAGGTAAACAATGTAAAAGAACTAAAAAAAATTGAAAAAAATTTACAATCTTTAGAAAAAACTAAAAAACTAAAATCTATTCAAATTATTCCCTCAATTGAGTCAGCCGAAGGTGTAGTCAACACATATCTTATTGCCTCTTGTACTAAACGAGTTTCTGCAGTAGTTTTTGGAGTATTTGATTTGCTAAATGATTTGGGAATAGATTACACAAAAGATCCCGAAGGTGCAAAGTATTCTAGAGCAAAAATTCCAGTTGACGCAAAGGCTGCAGGAGTTGCATCAATTGATGCAATTTGGCAAGATCTTAAAGATGTTAAAGGACTTGAAAAAGATTGTAAAGCAGGAAAAAGTTTAGGATATACTGGAAAAAGCCTAATCCACCCAGATCAAATTTCTATCACACACAAAATCTTTTATCCAACAAAATCAGAAATAGAATGGGCAGAAAAAGTCTACAAATCATATTTAAAATCAGTAAAAACAGGAAAGGGCGCAACAACTATTGATGGAAAAATGATTGATGAAGTGCACTTTAAACAAGCTGAGACGATTATTAAAATTACAAAAAACTAGAAAATAATTTAAATTTTTCTTGTAATCCATTACTAATTTTATTTAGATAATCCTTCAAAAAAGGAATAGAATAAAGATAAGATCACGTTAGGTAAGATTGAATGGTTAACTTACTTGATCCAAATGCAATAATAACAAGAATGTATGAATCTGGAAAATTCAGTGACATGTTAAATTACTGTTCAAAATTACTTGAAAAAAATCCAAATGATTTGATGGCATTACAAAATTCTGCATTGTCTCTTTTAAACATGGAAAATTTTTCAGAAGCTATAACATATTGTGATAAAGTTCTGAAAGAAAATAATTTTGATAATTATGCTCTGAGTATAAAGATCCAATCTCTTGAAAATTTGAAAAAATATGAAGAAGTACTCATTTGTTGTGAATCAATTTTTGCAAAAAATAAAGAAGATGTTTGGGCTCTAAACACTAGTGGAATGGCATTAAATGAGTTAAACAGATTCAGCGAGGCAATAGAATTTTATGATAAAGCCTTGAAAATTGAAGATAAAAATATCACATCTTTGATGAACAAGGCTATTTCACTGAGTTTTTTGGGTGAAAATCAAAAATCAATTGAAAACTATGACATGGCACAATTAATCGATCCCTCCATGAAAGAATTAGCAATAGCCAAATCAAGAGAATTTGAAAAATTGAATCTCCAAGACGAAGCATTCTTGGCAGCACAAGGCGTATTACTCAAGGATATGGAAAAAATAAAATCTGATGCAAAAAAAAATAAATGCTCAGTTTTTCACCAATTTTGCCAAACCGAATTTGAAGAAAAAAAGCAAAAACAACCAAACTAAATAATTTTCTAAACCAATCTTGCTTATTTACTAGAAATTAACCAGTCTTTTTGGGATTGAAAAAGTGGGCAAATTATTTAATTTCTGAAGTTAGTTACGATAAAAATCATTTAATTTCAATGGCAAAAAGACATGAGGATTCAGATACAGGAATTACTAATGGAAAATTTGTAGATCGTATCAAAACTTCTTTTGATATTGCAAATGGTTTGTCTTACATTACGATTTACAATCGCATTTCAACCTGGAAAAAAGGGAACAAAATTCACTTTTTTAGGATACATGGTGAACCATATGTTCGAATTGATCAAAATAAAGTGAATCAAGATTATCTTGAAGATATACTAAAAGTAGAGTCTCTTGCAATACCTGAACCAGAAGAAGCTACACCGGAACAAATAGCTCGACTAGAACAACAAATAGCAAAATTAGAATCAAAAATTTAAGTAATTACCTTGAATCAATTTTTGAAATAGTCTAAATTAAAAATCACGCTTGATCTGATTTCCAAGTCTCATTAAATTGTTTTATTGCTTCTTGATATGCTTTAATTGAATCATCTCCAGAAGTACTCAAAAATTTTTCCCATTGATCATTAAAGTTTTTCATTGTATCAATATTGGTTTCCTTGAAAATATTTTCAATGAGCTTATTTTGTTGTTTAATGTATTGAGGTCCTATCTCTTCCCATGTCTGTTCCCAACTAGCAGTAACTTTTTTCAATAGTTCAGAATCTGATTCTAATGCTCTCTGACAGGCGTCATGATATGTCATTAATGTGTCATTTGTGGCTTTTTGCCATTGCGCCAGTGATTCCTTCCACATACCTAATGATGAATTGTAGTCTTTCCAAGCTTTATCAAATTCGGTTTTTTTTGGGGTTGCCTTTACTTGCTTTTTTGGTTTTACAGAGATTTTTTTAACAGCTTGCTTTTTTGGTGCTGTCTTCTTCTTTGCTGCCATAAAATATATTAAAAATGGTAGATGTTAAATCTTTCAATAATTCTAAGAGTTTGAAATTCTATATTTTTACAATTTAGACGCCGTACTAAAAACCGGTGTATGTATTTGGTCTTTGTTTTTAAATAAATTATAGTGATGTCTGCAAAGATTTCTTTTTTCCTTAAACCCTATTCTCACTATTTGAATTGCCTTTGATTTACACTCTGAAATACTACACTGCAATAATACTTTTAATTCATTTTTTGCTTATAAAATTTTGAAATTATATAATTACCACGTATGCTAAATTTTTATGATCGTTTAATTTTCAGAAAATCATGTCTGAAGATGATAAAGGGAAAAAATTTCTAGAATTAATAGATGAGCAAAATAATCTACAATGGAATATTATTGAAAAATTAACCTTTTTGATTAATGCAAAATGGAATTCTTCTGAAACACAAAATGAACTAGAAGCACTAGTGGAAAAATACTCTACAATTACTAAAGAACTGAACAGTCTTGATACAGAAAACAGTATCTTATAATGCAGAATCTACCATTAAGGCAATAAACAATACTGCCAAATAGGGACTAGAAAATTTGAACAATGTCCAAGCTGCCTGCTCCATAGGCTTTGCAATAACCCAAGAGGATAAAGCAACCATTACTGCACCTGAGACAATAGCAGTCCACAAATAAACTGGACCTACCATTGACTCATTATTTTCTGTCAACATGAAAAATGGTGTTATTGAAAACAAAACCATAACAAAAGTAGAAATTGCAATTATTCTTGATGATGTTTTTTCTGATTGAACTGCAGTCAACATAGGCACATTTACTTTATTGTAGTCTTCTTTAAAATGCAAAGTTAGAGCCCAAATATGCATGGGAATCCAAATAAACACTAATCCTGCCATTGCAAGACCCATTGTCCATAAATCTGACATTGTAACTGCTACCCATCCAATCATTGGAGGAGAACCACCACACAAACCTCCTAAAATTATATTTGTTCTAGAATTTCTTTTTAAAATATATGAGTAAACAAGAACATTGTTTACCAAACCAAATGCAATAAAACCAGTAGCCCAAAGCCCCTGCTCTAGTGTAGTTGTGTAAGAAATTGCAAATGCCAAAACAAGTGATATTCCTGCTAAGGCTAATCCAAAATTCCTTGCTTTTACAGCAGGATAGATTCGTTTTGAAGGTAAAGGTCTATTTTTTGTTCTCTCCATTATGGCATCGATATCTCTATCATGAAAATTAGTCAGAGTATTAGCAGCAGCAGATCCTGCGGCAACTGAGAATAATGCCAATGCCCATGTAGCAGGAGAAACGTCAATGTTGTAGATATTTGATGCAGTTAAGATTGCCCCAAAGGCAGTAAATACTAACAAATACCATATCTTTGGTTTTGTTAATTCATAGTATACGGCAATGCGAGATTCAGATTTTTGTTTCTGCAATATTATTCCTTATCCTTTGATGGCATATATGGCATTGCCTTTTGCCTTGATTTCATTTCAATAAATGATTCTGATGATTGTATTCCTTCAATTCTCCCTATTTGCTCTGAGACCATCTTATGCATTTGGTCCAGTGATTTTGAATACATTGTTACTAAAATATCAAATCTTCCTGTAACTTCGGCAACCTCTCTTACTCCTTCAATTTTGAATAATTCTTTGATTATGTGATCGCGTTTTTTTGTATCCATATTAATTCCTGTCAGAGCCTTTACGTTGTATCCAAGTTCTGCATCGTTTACAACTATTGTAAAACGCTCAATTAATTTTCGTTTTACAAGTCTCTTAATTCTTGAATACACAACTGAAGAATTAACATCGATTTTTTTTGACAGTCGAGGAATTGAAATAGATGCATCATTTGCCAATTCTGATAAAATTTCTAAATCAAGGTCATCAACTTTAGCCGTCTAAAACACCTGACACGATATAGATTTCAACATCTTATAAAGTTATTATTGAAAAAATTGCAAGAAATATCTAAATTTTTCCTTTTTTGTAAAGCATTTCAGCTACCAAAACTGCACCCTTTGCGGATCCCATTTTTTTATTGTGAGAGAACAACATGTACTTTAAACCATTATCAAATAGTTCCTCTTTTTCAACTCTACCAATTGTTGTAGTCATACCTCCTCCAACTTCTCTTTCCATTCTTGGTTGTGGTCTTGTAGGATCTTCATGGAATGCATAGTAATCTTTAGGGGCTGATGGCAAACCAGCAACAGAAATTGATTTGTTGTATTCATTGTAGGTTTCTTTTGCCATTTTTGGATCTATTTCTTTCTCCGTCTCCACGAAAACAGATTCTGTATGTCCATCAATTACTGGAACACGTGTACATGTACAACTAATTCTAATATCGGCATCTTCAATTTTTCCATCTTTTAATTTTCCTAAAATTTTTCTAGTTTCAATTCTTACTTTTGCTTCTTCTTTTGGAATGTAAGGTATAATGTTATCCGTAATTCCCATAGCCGATACTCCTGATTTTCCACCGCCAGAAATTGCTTGCATTGAAGTCATCATAACTTTTTTTGCTCCATATTTTTCTAACAACGGTTTTAGAGTAATTGCTAACCCTGTAGTAGTACAATTTGGTAATGGTGCTACCCATCCCTTCCAGTTTCGGTTTTTCTTTTGTATTTCTAGAAGTTCTGCCTGTTCATCATTTATTCCTGGAATAAGAATTGGAACATCCTCTTCATATCGATAAGCAGAACTAGTAGATATGACTGGAAGTTCAGATGCCATATTAGTTTCAATATCTCGTGCAGCTTCTGATTCTACAGCAGAAAATACTAGATCTAACTGTGATGTGTCTATTTCATCAACTCTTCTAACAGTCATATTTTTAATATATTCAGGAATTTCTCCACCTACATCCCATGCAATAATTCCACTTGGTTCTCTTATTGCATCCGGATATTTTTTCCCAGCAGAACGTTCGGATGCTGCAATCTGTGTGACTTCAAACCATGGATGATTATTCAATGAAAGAACAAATTCTTGGCCTACTGAGCCAGTAACTCCAATTATAGCCACACGTTTTTTATCCATAATTTAATTCCCCTAATTCAATTAATAATCGTTATCTGAGTTTGACCAAAACATACTATATTAGGAAATGCTATTCTCAAGCGTGAAACTCGATTCAACCATATCTTCACACAAACCTGCGTCTCATGGAGGACTTTACTCGATCTCCAACCCACAACATGACATACTGGATTTTAGTTCAAACATTAATCCTCTTGGCCCAAGCCCAAAGGTGCTTAAAACTATCAAAAATCATTTGAATACATTACAAATTTACCCTGATTCTGAATCCCTTAATCTTAGAAAAAATCTCCAGAAATATACAAAAATCCCAATATCACAAATTGTTGTTGGAAATGGTGCAACAGAAATCATCTATAATTTTTGTAAAGCTTTTCTATCCAAGAAAACCCCTGTTCTGATACCTGTACCAACTTTTAGCGAATATGAAGTGGCAGCAAAATTATCTGGAGCTAAAATTGAATTTTATAAAACATTGGATTTAAAAAAAGATACCAATGATTTTATTTCCAAACTTCCAAATAATGGATGTGTCTTCATTTGCAATCCAAATAATCCTACAGGTCACTTACTTTCCAAAAATATTCTAAAAAAAATTATTATAGAAGCAAATAAAAAAAATACACTAGTTTTTGTTGATGAATGTTTCATAGAGCTAGTTCCAGATTATACTGAGTCAATTATTACACTAGTAAAAAAATATGATAACTTATTCATTTTACGATCATTAACAAAATCATTTGGATTAGCAGGAATTCGTATTGGTTATGGTATTGGAACTAAGAAATTGATTTTAATCTTAAATCAAATTAAAATCCCTTGGAATGTTTCAGGATTAGCCCAACATGCAGCTTCTGCAGCTATCTCTGCACCCAATGACTTAGTTAAAGCAACAAAAATAATCCGTACCGAACTAAATTATCTTAAAAATAATATTTCTAAATTAGATAATTTTGATTGTTATGATTCTGTCACAAATTTTATTTTGATTAAAACAAAATTGAAATCTTCACAATTACAACAAAAATTACTAAAAAAGAAAATTTTGATACGCGATTGCAGCAATTTTCGTGGATTAAATCATAATTACATTAGAGTTGCAGTAAGAACAAGAAAAGAAAACCGAAAACTTGTTCATGCATTGGAGGAATTATGAAATCCTTAATGATTCAAGGAACATCTTCTGGAGCAGGCAAATCTACTCTAGTTACGGCCTTGTGCAGAATATTTGCCAATAAGGGATTTTCAGTAGCACCATTCAAATCACAAAACATGTCTAATTTTGCCTACAAAGGAAAAGGATTTGAGATATCTCGTGCCCAGGCAATTCAAGCATTAGGAGCTAGATGTGAAATTACGCCTGATCTAAATCCAATCATGCTCAAACCTCTTGGTGATTATTACAGCCATGTGTATCTACATGGAAAAAAATTCAAAAAAATGCATGCAACAGAGTATTATCAAAAATTTGTAAGAACTCGAGGATTAAACATTGCTGTAAAATCTCTTCATAATCTTCAACAAAATCATGATCTTGTAATTTTAGAAGGGGCAGGTTCTCCAGCAGAAATTAATTTAGAAAAATTTGACATTGCAAATATGAAAATGGCTGAAAAAGCAAATTCACCAGTTTTACTTATCACTGATATAGATCGAGGAGGATCCTTTGCAAGTATTGTTGGGACTTTGGCTCTTTTGGATAAAAAATATCAAAAACTAGTCAAAGGGTTTGTTATAAATAAATTCAGAGGCGATCCTAAAATACTAAACCCTGGTTTTAGAAAAATTAAAGAGAAAACAAAAAAATCAATTTTAGGTGTGATACCAATGTCTGATTTTGATCTTCCAGAAGAAGATTCATTGAACGTAAAAGCAAAAAATATGGCTTGGAGTAAAAAAAATCTAGACAAAATAGATCAAGAGATTGATAAACTAAGCAAATTGGTTTATTCTAATTTGAATATTAAAGAAATTGAGAGGATGATTAAATGATTATTGAGTCAATAACAATAATATTTTTTGCACTTGTAATC
>JAUWQG010000133.1 GCA_030611185.1 Nitrososphaerota archaeon | reverse complement strand
TGTCCCTACTACAAAAAACACCAAAGTCCAACCCCTCTCCAGCGAGACCAACTGTGGAGTCAGCTATCTTGGCTTTATTGACATTTGCAAAGTATGCATACCAATTTCCATCAGTTGCTTGAACCATTCTGAGATTTTTTCCATTAATTGTTACATCGGGCTCACCTTTTCCTTCATCAGTATCATGGATATCTGAATCACGAATTACTACTTCTATAACCATTGAACCCGAAAAATGATTGTCAAATTTTGAGTTTTCAGCAGAGACTGATAAATTGGGATTCATTGCAGCTTCTGCCTGTGAAATTGGTATTAGTAATAAAACTGAAAAAGCCAAAAGAAGAATAAATTTTTCACGCATAACAAGGGAAATGAAACGATAATCCCAAATAATCTTGTCGCATAAATCCTCTTTTTAGAATACTTGTAATAGATGGAACTGACAAATGGAATAAATGGAAATATTTGTTCAAAGGACCAAAGTTCTTCAAATCTCTCTTCTTGCCATATTTTCTGCTTTTTTGGTTGAATTAATTTTTGGACTTGTTTCTAATAGCTTGGGCCTAATTACAGATAGTATTCATGCTTTGTTAGATAGTGTTGTTACACTCATTTTGCTTTTAGCTGCAAGACTGGCAATCAAACCTCCTGATGAAGAACATACCTACGGTCATGGAAAAATTGAATCACTGGGCGGATTAATTGGAGGTATTGCAATATTCTTAATTGCAATTTTTTTCATTTACGAATCCATACATAGATTACAAAGTCCGCCACCAAGCATCTTTCCCGGAGTCTTTGCAATAATTGGAGGACTGTACACAATAGGTATTGATATTTTTAGAATAATTCTCTTAAAGCGCTCTATTGCTAAAATCGGAGGAACTACACTCAAAGCAGATTTTTATCATGCCTTTATGGATTTAGGATCTACCATTGTTGCAATTGTAGGAATTGTTTTAGTCACATATGGTTTCTATAATGGGGATTTTATTGCCGCTTTAATTTTGGGAGGTCTTTTAGTAGCCCTAAGTTTAAAATTAATTTATAGAACTGCTCAGGAATTAACGGATATTATTTCTCCTGAACTGGTAAAAAAAGTTAGAACCATAACTACAGATACTCAAGATGTTATGGATGCAGGAGCAATCTTGATGAGGAGATCTGGAGACACAATATTTGCAGATGTAACAATATCAATAAGGGGAGATACTAGTTTTGATAAAGCTCATGAAATTAGTAACAGGGTTGAAAAAAATATAAAAAACGAAATTTCAAATTCTGCAATTACAATTCATTTTGAACCAACCTGGAAAAATGTTCCATTAGATGCTAAAATTTATGATATTGCAAAAAACATAGATGGTGTAAAAGAAGTTCACAACGTAATTACGCACAAATCAATGGGAAAAACATACTCAAATCTTCATGTTTTAGTCGATAGAGAAATTAATCTGAATGTGGCTCATAAAATTTCCGAAATTGTAGAAGAAAAAATTCAAGAAAGATTACCTGAAATTGAACATGTAACAATTCACTTAGAACCATTTTTGGCCATTCCAGAAAATATTAATTTAGAAGACAAGGTTGCTGAGGAAAAAATCAAAGATATTTTGAATAAATATTTAGAGATAAAAAAAATTGGCCGTATTATATCTCTGAATTTTAAAAATATACTTAAAATCGATATTGATTGTTCATTTGATAAGGATTTGTCAATTGAAAAAGTCCATGAATTAACCTCAGAAATTGAGCATTTAATTCGTGCTGAAATAAAAAATGCCGTAATTACAATTCATCCTGAACCAATCTGAAAATCTAGATCAAAATACTTGTAAGATACATTATCAACATGCCCACAGCAATTCCAGATGCTACTGCAGCACTTGAAAGATTCTTGTCACCTTCTTCTCTAATCCATTTTAGAATAATTACAATTACTTGAAAAATTGCTCCCGCTCCAATGGAAATAAAAATTACAGCAGAGAATGGAGAAAAAGCAAATCCTCCAACCCATGCACCAAAAATTGCAGGAGTTCCTGCAATCATGCCTAATCCTAGCAATTTTAGAATCAC
Source organism: Nitrososphaerota archaeon (assembly GCA_030611185.1). Taxonomy (GTDB): domain Archaea; phylum Thermoproteota; class Nitrososphaeria; order Nitrososphaerales; family Nitrosopumilaceae; genus Nitrosomaritimum. Next base: position 1,084 of record JAUWQG010000133.1, on the reverse strand, counting down.
ATTTTTCTCACGAGATAGAGGAGCTGCTATCGCAAGTCCTTCAGTAGTGTTGTGTATAGCAAACCCAACTATCAAAAAAGTGCTAAAAGCAATAGATCCGAGTCCTAATGCAGAACCTATTGCAAGGCCTTCTCCAAAATTATGCAAACCAATTCCAATTGCAATCATCAGTCCAATTGCAACAGGTTTTGAGATTCTCAATGAATCTGCTTTTCCAGTTAATTTCTCCGAAGCATAATACAAACCAAGAAAGGATGAAACAATTGTAGTTGCAATCAATAATGCACTATTAAAATTACCACTTAGATTTTCATTGGCGACATCAAAGGCTTCTTCTATTGAATCAATTCCTAAAAATAGTAAAAGGCCTACAGTTAGAGCCAAAAAGAAATGATATTTGTTTTTACTTAATTTTTTAATAAATGGTAACCAAAGCAGGCCAATCATTACGGGGATGATTCCAACATAAGTTCCAATTATTGCAAAAAATCCTATAAATTCTAAATCTGGTTTTAAAGCAGGAGCGGCAGCCTCAATTTCTCTTTCAAATCTAGTTCCATCCTCTATGGTTAATCCAACAGTATATGGTTCTGCTTCATTCCATTCAAAAGGAATTCTAACAAGAGCTGTCTCATATCGTTCCAAATATCTGTCAGGTTCTACTGCTGCGGGTTGTATTCTATCGTTAACGTCGGCCATTGCAACCTCAATTGATATAGGACCAGTGTTTCTAACGGTAACTTGAATTTCAGAATCTACAAAATCAACTTTTTCCATAGTTATTTCAGGTAATGGAACACCAAAGTCTAAAAGATAAGATCCTGGACCAAAAATGTATGCCACCAATACAACTAGAAATGCAAATGGGATTACACCACTTGCTATGAGTTTGCCTTTTGAATATTTGTTTCTAAGTTCCATATCCTTCTGACTCTTTTTGGTCTTCGTTATCATTTACCATGAATATTCCAATCCAACCTTTTTCGGAGAACTCAACTTTGTGGGCATGGAACAAGTATTTTCCAGGATATTGGTATTCAAATTCCATTATTCCACGCTCAGTTTGAGACAGAGTAATCATGTC
>JAUWQG010000119.1 GCA_030611185.1 Nitrososphaerota archaeon | reverse complement strand
GGCTTTCTTCTTTGTCCTCCATTAATGCAACTTTGTAGTAGCAATTATTCAATATGTCATTGATTATCTCAGACATTTTAGTCTGAGAAAACAACTGCAGAAATCTATCATCTGATTTTTCTATATACTTGAAAAGGTATTCTTTGATGGGGTTACTTTCTTCCATGAATTATTCGTTGAAAACATATCGTCGTTCGCCTCGAGATTCAGTGGTTTTATTGACGTCTACAAGTATGAATTCGTGTTTTGGATTAAGCATTGATTCTTCTGGGCCGAGTTTGCTTTCATGAATTGTCTCATATTCGTTTAGTGTCAATTTTCTTCTAGGTCCAAGCTCTTCCTCTAAATTCATAGATTTTACAACCTCTTCGTATTCTGGCTGGACTACTCCACTAAACACCATTGCACTAGCGCCACTACCATAAGAGCCAAAGCCGATTCGTTTTCCTTCAAGATTAATTCCTTTTTGATATTCAAACTCTAAACTGCTTCTAAATCCAAGGTAAAGTGATGCAGTATACAAATTCCCAATCATTTTTGATGCAATTAATGAACTTGCAAGCTTTGCTTCATACACTTCTTGAAACTCTATAGTTTTTGTAAATAATTTTGTAAACTCGTGGTCTTTGGCCATGTATTCTTGGTCCCCTAAAACCGATTCAATAGTTCCTCTAGGATCTTTTGGTATTGGTTCTTCTATTCCTATCTCTGAAATAATTTTTTTCCACCGTGGAAGCTGACGCCATTCATGTCTTACTAAATATGCAAGCGCCTTTTTACCCATGTTGCTATATGGTAAGTGCATGTTGATGTAATCCATATGATCTAAAATTGTCTCCCCTGATTCAAGTTTAATCAGTCCTGACGAAATTGATTTTTTCTTATAAGTTTCTAGCGCCTTTCTTACCTGAATCATGTACAAAAGATTAGAGTACTGACCATGAACTATTGGAGTTTCTTTTCCAAATGGTCTGTAAAAATCATATTCGTCTTTAATTGAGGTAGCAGTAACTTTTGGGTCAAAGGCCAACAATCTGGGTTTGTCATTAAGTAGCATTGCAACTGCTCCTGCACCTTGGGTCATCTCGCCACTACTTCCCATATCGTATTTTGCAATGTCAGACACTACTACAAGAGCTGCTTTTCCTTCTGCTTCTCCTGCGCGAATCCAATTAGTATTATCATATAATGCGTAAGAGCCACTAACGCATGCAAATTTTGTTTCTACTCCTCCACAGTGCTCAAAAGACCCCTGTCCGTAAACTTGCTCAAGCATTCCAATAACATAGGAATTCATTGCCTTTGATTCATCAAAAGCTGATTCAGTCGAAACATAGAGTCTTCCTACATCTTCAGGAGATAATTTGTTATTTTGCATAATTTTTAAACACGCATTTGAAGCAAGACATGCGGGGTCTTGATTTGTATCAACCATTGCCATCTTTGAAACTCCTAATCCTTTTTGGAGTTTAGCGGGGTCTAGACCTCGAGCTTTGGCAAAGTCGCCAGCATCAACATACAGTCTTGGTATGTAAATGGAAATATCATCAATTCCAGCTGCCATTAGCTTTGCCCCATTGGGTTCTCATATAAGGATTAACTGTGATCAAATTTAGCTCTACTGCATATCAAAATATTCGTTTTATGCCTAATTATTTAAAAAGGTGTATTGATGTTGACCGATCAAATTTAGAGTTGTTTGAACCTGTATTTAGGGCGATTTTAAAATAAGAAAGATCGAAATGTCTAGTTTAAGATAATTTTTCTAATTCTGAATTAAATATTTTCTCAAAATTCTCATATGGCTGGGCTCCAGAAATTTTTGTTATTGTATTATCTGGACCAATGACAAAAAATGCAGGCGTACCCGTAATTCCCAAGTCTCTTGCATCTTTACTGCTGTCAGTAATAATTTGAGAATATTTTGCATTAATCATGCAATCAGACCACTGATCAATATCTAATTCAATCTCTTGGGCAAATCGGAGTAGGTTATCCGAAGAGGCCCATCCGTTATTCTCTCCAGTCCAATTATTGTATAAAATATCATGATACTGCCAAAACTTTCCCTGGTCATCTGCACAATGAGCTCCATGGGCGGCATTTATAGAATCAGGACCAATAATTGTAAAATCTTTGAAAATCATTTTTACTTTACCTGTTTCAATATAGTTTACTAGCAAATCATGCTCAGTGTTGTGGAAATGAACATTACAAAAATGACATTGATAATCCCCAAATTCTACTAGTGTGATTGGAGCGTTTGAATCACCCAGTATTGGAGAACCATTTGCAGTAAATGTTGAGGAAATTACACTGGGTTGTATTACATCTTGAATTTTTGGGGCTGGCTCAATTACAAGTTCTGGTTCATTATTTATTGCACTAAATGCAACAAATGAAACTAAAATTGAAACTGCTGCAATAACTGCACCTATTGCCAGAGATGGTCCATGAATCAATATCTCATTTTTTAAGGATGCCAATTTAGGTTTTTGTACAGACATTTTAAATCTAAAAATTAGATTATCTATTTTTGAAAATTAGAAAATTATTTCATTCTGATAATTTAATTAAAGTTGAGAAATTTAATTTTATAATTTAAACTCTAAAAATCTAAACTTTTTTACAAAAAATCAGTTTATGGTGTGGTATTTTACTTTCTTTTGTGTGATTAGAATTCTTCAATTGACTTCACTTTTGGAATAATATGTGTAGTGTGTTGGAATTTTGTTCAATCCAATCATACAGGAGTATTTATGCAATTTATGAACACAAATTGTTGCATTGAGCACTAAACCCCCAGTATTGATTGTAGAGGACAGTCAGGCAGTAACTATGCTGCTAAAGAGCTTTTTAGACAAATTAGAGTATACTAATGTCCATACTTGCGATAATGGGTATGCTGCAATCAAGGCTTTTAAAAAACTAGTAAAGGAAAACACGCCGCCCATAGTTCTTTTAGATTTTATGCTTCCTGACATGGACTGTCGCTCAATTTTAACACAAATGCTTGATGTTCAGCCAACTGCGCGTGTAATTTTAGAAACTGCTACTGAAAAAGAAGATGAAGGTGTAAGAGAACTAATTCGACTTGGAATCTACCAATATTTGGAAAAACCAATACGCTTTGAGAGTCTAAAAAATGTATTTGAAACCATTGAGAAAGAAGACTTCTTTTTCCAAAAAGAATCCGAACAACTTCAAATGTTAGAAAATGCTGAAGAAGAAGTTAAAACAAAGGTAATAGACAGAGTTGATTTTATTTTAAATTCTTCCAAACAAGTAAGCCTGAATTTAATTGAACAGATGATAGGATTTTCTGATGAAACTATACGATTACATCTAAACGAATTAGAAAGAGAGGGAAAAATTGTAAACTTGGGAGAGAAAAAAGAGATTGCATGCAACAAATGCAGTTCTGTTAAAACTACTCAGGTTTTTTCATGTCCTTCTTGTAACAGCTCTCATTTTAGATTAGGAAAATTAATTGAACATTATAATTGTGGAAATGTATCTGAAGAAAGAACGTATGAACATGATACATGTCCAAGCTGTAACAAAGAAATCAAGGCTTTAGGAGTTGATTATCGTATAATGCCAAACCACTACATATGCAATAATTGCAGTGATGCATTTTCAGAACTTTCATCAGAATATTTATGTTTGAAATGTGAAAACAAATTCAACCTTGAAG
>JAUWQG010000117.1 GCA_030611185.1 Nitrososphaerota archaeon | reverse complement strand
CTAAGTGAAATTTTATCATAGTAATTTTTACAAGATGAAATAGTTTCAAAATTTTGAATTGTTATAAATACAAATACTGAAATCTACATAAAAAAATTGGAAATTATAGAAAAATTTTGAAATAGTATTCTAAAACAAGTATTTCAGATTTAAAATCATATGATCAGTTTTCGAATTTGATCTTCAATTTTAACGCAAAAATTCTTTTGATTTATTCTGAAACACTCGAATCTTAGCTTACTAAATTAAATATGAGTGATTATTGGAAAAGATCCTTGAATCAAATTACTACTGTAAATCCTGCAACGGGTTAAGAGATTTCAAAATTTACTCCAATGGATAAGGATCAAGTTTTCCAATTAGTAGGTAAGGCAAAACGAGCATTTCCAGAATGGAAAAAGGATTATGAAAAGCGTAGAAGTTACATTTACAATTTAGTTGAATATTTGAAAAAGCATAAAACTGAACTGGCAAAAGTTGCCACCTCTGAGATGGGAAAGCCTCTCAAAGAGTCAATTGGCGAGGTTGAAAAATGTGCATGGGCTTTGGAATTTTATGCTGATCATGGAGATAGTTTTCTTTCTGATGAAGTATTAAACACAGATGCCAGAAAAAGTTTCCTAACGTTTGAACCACTTGGGGTAATTGGTTCTATTATGCCATGGAATTTTCCCTATTGGCAAGCTCTAAGATTTGCTGCACCATGTTTAATGGCAGGAAATGTAATTGTGATGAAACCATCAAGAGTAACTATGCAATCAGGTATTGAAATTGAGAAAGCCTTTACGGAATCAGGTGCGCCAGATGGAATATTTCAAACGGTAGTTGGGAGTGTTGATTCTGCCAATCATCTTATTGATTCAGATGTTAATGCTGTTACCTTTACTGGTAGTACAAATGCAGGAGCAAAGGTTGGCGAACGAACAGCCAGAAATTTGAAAAAATGTGTACTAGAGCTTGGAGGAAGTGATCCTTTCATAGTTTTAGATGATGCAATTATTGAAAAAGCTGCTGAAGGAGCAGTTAAGGGAAGATTCATCAATTGTGGCCAGAGTTGTGTTGCTTCAAAAAGATTTTTTGTTGGAAAAAATATTGCCAAAGATTTCATTGAGCTTTTTATTAAAAAAACCTCTCAGCTAAAGGTTGGAGATCCTACATCTATAGAGACTGATGTGGGTCCACTCTCAAGTAAAGACGGTTTAGAAACAATTTCAGGAATTGTCGAGGACGCAAAAGAAAAAGGAGCTGAAATTCTTTTAGGAGGTTCAGAAATAGAAGGTAAAGGTTACTTTTATCAGCCAACAATTCTTACAAATGTAAAACCAAATATGCGAATTGCAAAAGAAGAAACATTTGGTCCTGTTGCCCCAATAACAATAGTTGAAAATGAAAGTGAAGCTATCAGATTAGCAAATGATATTGAATTTGGATTGGGGGCTAGTATATGGACCAAAGATTTAGCAAAAGCAGACAAGATGTCAAGAAGAATAGAATCAGGTATAGTCAGTGTTAATAATGTAGTTCTTTCCGATCCACGAATTCCCTTTGGCGGAGTAAAACATAGTGGATTTGGAAGAGAATTGTCAAGATACGGAATGCTGGAATTTGTAAATATTAAAGCAGTTAGATTTTATGAAAATCTAACCCATCATCATTACGTAGAATAATTTAGGTTAATCTAGTTTTATTGTTTTAAGACATCTTCGGTAAGGCTTTCAACTAGTTTTTCATAATGTTCTCTAGTTTTTCCAGTTTCTTTAAGTTTAGATTCTTCAATATTGGTTAATTCCCTATCAACTTTTTCTGAAACATATTGTAATCTAGCTTCTGCCATCATGAACAATTTGTTATTTTCTTTCCAAAGATGCTCAGTTATGTGTTCTGTATATTGTTTCATATCATTAATTAAATTTGTAGGATTTCCAGAGTCAATGTATTTTTTTGCAGACTCTTCCATGTGTTTTCCAATTTCTCTTGAACGTTCATGATCTATTAACATCATTGCAATTGGTCCCATATTTTTTGGCATTCCAGCTTGTTCCAATGCAGGAAAAAGTGCTTGTTCTTCTTTACTATGATGACATACATCTGTAAAGTTTTTGGAAAAATCAATTACTGGATAAAGAATTGATTCAGGAATTTGTTTTCCTTCATTAAGAAGTTGAATAGTAGCTTCCATGGCTTTGATTACTTTTTCAATTAGTTCATGATCACGTCGTAATGATGTCGTTGACATTAAGTTATCTGATCAAATCCTTTATCTAAAGTTTATTAAATTAATGTAAAAATAATTAAAAGATAAGAAAAGAGTTAACAGATTTTTTTGTTAACCATTTGTTTCTACCTGTTAGAAAGATTGTTTGATTTAACAAAGTTCCAGATTTTTTTTGTCATTTCACTAGGTGCAATTGGTTTTTTACCAAACACTTGTTCAACAGTTTCTGTACGACCTGTAAAGTCAATAGCATATCCACCAAATGCTGGTTTCTTAGTTTTAGTGGTAGATTTTGTTTTTTTACTTGAGCTGCTGGTACTTTTCTTTTTTGCGGTAGTTTTCTTTGTTGTTGTAGTTTTCTTTTTTGCTGCCAATTTCTCGTACTTTTGTTTCAAATTAAGTATAATAACTTACAGTTTTGAATAATGTAAAACAAGGTCATTTTCAAGCCTCTTTATATTATCAAGTCTGAGTTTGGGGGATTTTGAAATTTTATCAAATCCCTCTCCCTGAACTAATGTGATTGCCCTTTTCCCTCCAAGAATAAACGGTGCAACTGTTATGAAAAATTCATCCACCAAATTATGTTTTATAAATTCCCAGTTTATTGTCCCCCCTCCTTCTAAAAGTACTGATTTAATTTTTCTTTTTTCAAGATTTTTAATTAGCGATTTAATATTTACTTGATTTTCACCAATTATCATTATTTCCACAGGAAAATTTTTTAATTTTAGTAAATTCCTTTTAGTTATTTTTTTAGATACTACAATAATTGTTTGTACTTTATCGCTTGTTTGTAATATTTTTGATTCCTTTGAAATTGTTCCACAAGAGTCTAAAATTATTCTAATGGGGTTTTTTCCTTTAGAGTATCTTACAGTAAGTAATGGATTATCTTTGTTAACCGTATTTTTTCCTACTAGTATTGCATCTACTTGTGAACGTAATTTGTGAAGTCTGATTAGATCTTTCTTAGATGAAAGCTTCGAATCTCCTGTTTCTGTTGCTATTTTTCCATCTATTGATATTGCAGAGCTCAATATTATTTTTAGATTAGATTTTCCCATGAACTATCTTCCCTCCTATCATGACAGCTTTGATATTAGATTCTGAAGCTCGATGTACAATTGATGCATGAACATTATGCATTGGTTCTAAATCAAGAGAATTTTTATCGATAAATATTCCATCTGCAAGTTTACCATTTCCAATTTCACCGATTTCTTTTTTCAAAATTTTTCCACCATTTACTGTTGCCATTTTTAGGATTTCTCTTGGATTTACACGTGTTTTATGAATTCCCATTGAGACTTTCCATAAATAATCCATTTCTCTAAACATATCTGGAGAGTTTATCATAACATTATCTGTTCCCAATGCAATTGTACATCCAGTCTTTTTCATTAAATTAATATCTGGAATTCCTTCTGCAAGTGAAGCATTTGCACGTGGACAAATTACAATACCTCTTGTTTTTTTGGCGGTGGTAAAAAGATCTCCCTTTGAGGCATATGTCATATGGA
>JAUWQG010000035.1 GCA_030611185.1 Nitrososphaerota archaeon | reverse complement strand
AGGATTCCATACCAATAGATCTTTTAATAAAAATCCCAGAACTTTTGTTACTACCACCTCAAGGGAATTAACAAAACAAATGCATGATATGGAAATTGAGACAACACAAAAATCAATCATTACTGGTTTTAATGGATTAATTCTAGGATTTGCAAAACAAAATGCCGTTCAAGCCATTGGAATGTATGGGGAACTAAATGATCCAAAAATCCCACAGTACAGAGCAGCAATTAGCATAATCAAAACTTTGGAGAAACTGACATACAGAAAGCTAGGAGATACGACCAATCTAGAATTGATGGCTCAAGAAGTTGAGAAAAGTTTTGGGGATTAATCTGAGTGTTTTTAAAGACTAGTCAACGATATTCATCTCCACAATCCCCAATAATCTCAAAAAGATCTTTTGATTTTTGAGTAACAGAATTTATCATCGAATTATCTTCAGAATCTAATCTAACATCAAATACTCTAGAATTATCTTGTCTGTGCTCAGAGATTCCCAATCTGGCTCCAATTATTACTCCTGCAACTGCAGGTTTTTGTAAAATAAAGGATGTAGCCACATTTGCAATACTGCAGTCATGTTTTTTGGAAATTTCAAGTAATGTTTGTAATAGTTCTTGAAATAATTCCCATCCTCCACAACGAACTATCATGTTATAGTATTTTCTTAGGCTTGCAGTATCTAGACTTCCTTTAATGGGTTCTGGAGAATCTAAATATTTTTCAGACAAAAATCCACCAAGCAAAGTCCCATACGATAATAGATGAATTTGATTTTGCAGACAAAATGGAACCATCAGTTTTTCAGGCCTTTGATCTAAAATAGAATATTGAACCTGATTAGATATTATCTCTACTCCTTGTTCTTTAATTATTTCTAATCGAGCAGTATCAAAGTTGGTCAAACCAATGTGTTTTATTTTTCCTTTTTCTTTAATGCCTGACAAATGAACGAGGGCATCAATGTAACTTGGGTCATTGTAATCCCACCAATGAAATTGAACTAAATCAAGTGAATCAGTATTCATTTTATCCAAGGATTTATCAATGTAATTCCCTACAATGCTTTTAGTCATAGGTCCTGGATTTGGAACAAATTTTGTTAGTGCTTGAGAATTTTTTAGTTCATCTTTACCTTTGAGTTTTTCAAGTGCTTTTCTAAACTTTCCAACAAATGCTTCAGCAGGACCGTAAATGTCTGCCAAGTCCCATGTTGTGAATCCTAAATTATGATACTCTAGCATTTCTTCAATTGCCTTTTTAGGATCAATATACCCGTGTGAACCTGAAACCTGCCACATTCCATTTAATACTCTACAAATAGACAAACCATCAGCTAGTTCTATTTTTGATTCATCCATGAATTTCTTGAATGGTTGCTGTTAAAAAATGAATTTTTGACTTTAATTCTAATGATTTAACAACTAGCTATATCTAAAATCATCATACGATGAGTTCTGCAGGTAAACTAGTTGGAATTGCAATTATTGCTATCATTATCATTATTGGAGTAGCTTATGTTATCGGAGGGTCTGATGAAGGGAACGAATCATCTGAGGCCCCAATTCAAGATTCTTCAGAATTAGTTGGAGAGGTCAATATTGGCTTAATCTTGCCACTATCAGGAGACTTGGCTACTCATGGAGAAGAAAACTGGGAAGGCTCAAAATTGGGAGTCGTTGATTTTAACAAGCATTTAGAAGAAATTGATGCTGGATGGACTCTAAAAATGACTTCAGAAGATTCTGCAACGAGTCCCGTAATTGCACTTGAAAAACTATCAGCACTTAACGCAAAAGGAATAGGAATTGTAGTTGGTCCTGAAACTAGTTCTAACATAAGAAACATCAAAGGTTATTCAGATTCAAACAACATGCTGCTAGTTAGCTGTTGCTCATCAGCCCCTGCATTGGCCATTCCCAATGACAGCGTATATCGTCTAGTTCCAGATGATTCGAATCAAGGAACTGCACTTTCAAAATTAATTCAACATGAAGGAATTCAAGTGCTAGTTCCTGTGTGGCGTGGAGACACATGGGGTGATGGACTCAGCGATGCCACTACTTCCTCATTTGTAGAACGTGGTGGAATTACTGATGAGGGCATACGTTATAATCCAGAGTCTCCAGAATTTTCTGCATCCACATCATTGTTAGCTGAAAAAATACGAGGGTATGTAGATGAGTATGGAGAAGACAAAGTAGCTATAGTATTTTTAGGATTTGCAGAGATTTTACAATTTACACAATCAGCATCAGAGCATGAAGTGTTAGATGATGTAAGATGGTTTGGACCAGGAGCTAACACAAAAGAGCACAAGCTAATAGAGGATCCAATTGGTTTAGAGTTTTCAACTAACATTCAGTTTACTACAGTTCAAGTTGCAGCATCCAAAAACCCAACTTATGAGAGAGTACAAGCTCATCTAACTGAAACACTTGGACGTACTCCAAACACGTTTGTCCATTCGTCATATGATGCAGTATGGATTATCGGTCTTGCTATGCTTGAGACTCAGAGTTCTGATGTTAGTGCAATAAAGGCAGCAATCCCAGGTATTGCAGAAAACTACAGCGGTGCAATAGGATCCACAAAACTAAATGAAGCCGGAGATTTGGCCCAGGCAGATTATGAAGTATGGGGAATCAGAGGCGGGGAGTGGGTATTGTTAGGAAAATACACACAATCTACCGATTCAATTTCACTAATTTAGGAAATTCCCAAGTATAGTTTTCCAAGTTCTGGGTTTTTTAACAATTCATCAGGTTTTCCTTTGAACACCCCCTTGCCATTTGCAAAAAGATAGACAAAATCACCCATGGACAGAGCACGTTTAACATTTTGCTCTACTAAAATTACAGTTATTCCAAAATCATCTCGCATTTGTTTGATTTTTGATAATACCTCACCTGCTAGTTTTGGAGATAGACTGGCAGTTGGCTCATCAAATAACATTACATTTGGTCGTCTAATTAGAGCCATGCCCATGCCAAGCATCTGACGCTCCCCACCACTAAGAGTTTCTGCTTTTGATTTTTCATATTTTCTTAGTACCGGAAATGTCTCAAATATTTCAGGCATTCTCTGTGTAACAGTTTTAGAATCTAAAGTGTAGCTTGCCATTTTTAGATTTTCCATTACAGTGAGATTGGAAAATACATTATCCACTTGAGGAAGATATGCAACTTTTCTCCTAGCTACCTCATGTGGTGCAAGACCCGTAATTTTTTTGCCGTGATAACTAATTTCACCTGAATATACAGTACACAATCCAAAGATACTTTTGAGCAAAGTACTTTTTCCACTTCCGTTAGGACCTACTACTATTGTAATTTTGTTTTCCCTTGCCTCAAAGTCTACATCAAAAAGTATGTGGCTGTTTTGATATCCCGAGTTTAGTTGTTCCACACGAATAATTGATTGGATTGTTTTTTGTTCCATTATTTTCCCATGTAAGACTCTACTACTTTTGGATGTTTAATTACCTCATCAGAACTTCCCTGTACAATTATTTTTCCTTGATTCATTGCAAAGACATAGTCTGCATATTGCAATGCAATATCTAGTCTATGCTCTACTATCAAAAATGTAATTTTTTGCTTTTTGCAGATATTAGAGATTTTCTCAAATATTTGGTGAGCTAGTGTTGGATTTACCCCAGCAATTGGCTCATCCATTAGAATCATAGAAGCGCCAGACATCATAGCCCGTCCCAGTTCCAGCAGTTTTTGCTGGCCACCACTTAGATTTTTACTGGCTGTTTGTTTTTGTTCTGTTAGATTTACCATCTCCATTATCTGCATAGCTTTGTCTGTAATTTCCTCCTCATCATTAGTCCATTTTGATTTTAGAGGAGCTACAAGAAAGGATTCTCCGGAATTAGAATTAGCAGATATCAGAAAATTCTCCATAGTTGTAAGGGTGCTAAATGGCTGAGGTATCTGCCATGTCCGTACTAGACCAGTTTTGTATGTATCAAAGAGTCCTTTGCTAGTAATGTCGGTTCCATCAAAGACTATCTTCCCACCGTCAGGTTTTAGCAATCCGGAGATTACATTGATGAGAGTAGTCTTTCCACTCCCATTAGGTCCAATTAGCTGATAGAGTTTTCCTTGCTCAATTTCCATATCAACTCCATCAAGAACAGTCAGTCCTCCAAAGTGCTTTGTAATTCCTGAAACTGATAAAATTACCATCAAAGACCCAAAGGCGTAAAGAAATTAAGGGTTTTCTATCTTGAAATGATGATTTGGTCATTGATCCAATATTTTCTGACGCTATAATTTTTGCCAGCCTTTTAGCGCTTCTCAGCATTGGACTTACACTAACATATCTTACAACTAGGGTCCCAAATTTTGCCCATGCATCATTTGCCACAATTGGAGTATACATTGCTCTAATTGCAACTAGAGTTTGGGATAGCACACCATACGTTGCAATTCCAATTGCATTTGTAATTTCGGGAATGGTGGCAATTGCATTGTATACTTTTATTTTAAAACCATTAATTCGTAAAGGAGCATCGCAGGCAATTCAGATGATTGCAACTTTAGCTTTTGACCTAGTGGTAATTGCTTTACTGAACATTACTGCAGATTACATTGTAAAGACATATCAAATAACATCAAGAGAGTTCTCCCTTCGAAGCTATGATGGAGAGTTTATGGGGTTGCCATTGATTGTATTTGTAGCCCCCATTACAGTTGCAATTTTGGCAATTACTCTGCATGTTACCTTGAGAAAAACAAAGTTTGGCATTGCAATGAGGGCATCTACTGAGAATTCAGATTTGTCAGGAATCGTTGGAATTAATGTCAAACTAGTTTACAGTGTTTCATGGCTTTTGGGAGGTGGTCTTGCAGGGATTGCAGGGGCGTTGATGTCCTTGTGGTTTCAGGGGGATCCCAATTTGGGTCCACAGCTAATACCAAGTATCTTTGCAGCTAGTATTGCAGGTGGGTTTTTGAGCATCTATGGCGCAATTGCTGGAGGAATACTAGTTGGATTAACAGAAGTGTTAGGAACCAGATTTTTAGCTGGAGAAATTGGCTCATGGCTTATTGCGTATCGGCCATTAATCCCGCTGGTGTTTATTGTAGTCACATTACTTTTAGCGCCACGTGGATTGGCAGGAATAAACTGGTCAAAGTTGAGGAGAAATGGCACTAGGGCCTGAGACTATATTCATTGTTGATTTGCTTGCAATTTTTGCAGTGTATGTTATTGTAAATCTAAGCTTGAATTTGGAATTTGGATATACTGGAATTCCAAATTTTGGTAAGGTCCTAGCTGTTGGAGCAGGAGCATTTGTTGCAGCATCGATTCCAGGCAGAATTTATGCTGAAATTGCAGGAATACAAGGAGATTATATCGAAAATAACCTTTCGATGGTATCTCAGATCAATGTCTGGTTGGCAGATAATACTGGAATTGGATTTGTAGTATTTTTCCTGACTCTAGGAATTGCAGCTGGAGTGGGAGCAGGTCTTGGGTTGCTGACATCATATCCTGCAATTCGACTACGAGGAGATTACTTGGCAATTACTCTATTAGCATTTGGTGAAAGCATTAGAATTATTGGAAACAATTTCACACCACTAGTTGGCGGAACACTAGGGGTACAAGTACCAGACCCATTATCGTTTTTGCCAGGAGAGTTACGATTTCCAGTAGCTACAGTTGGATTATTGTTAATTGCATTTGTTGTGTATGTGTACAGTGAAAAAATGATTCGCTCCCCACTAGGGCGATTACTTCGAGCAGTTAGAGATAATGAAGTAGCAGCAGAAGCACTTGGGAAAAACTCCACGCAGATTAGAGTTAAAATAATCATGGTCTCAGCTGCACTTGCAGCAATTGGCGGTGCATTGTACGCGTTTTATGTTGGGGGAACAATTGCATTTGCATATGATAGGGCCAGTTGGACTTTTTGGCCATTTTTAATGATATTAATTGGAGGTCTTGCCAATAACAAAGGAGTTTTAATTGGAACACTCTTGTTTGTAACGCTGCGGAAATTTATTATATTTTTCAAAGATTCATTTCAAGGATTTGTCCCATTTGATGTCGTATGGCTTGACTTTTTGTTGCTTGGGGTAATTTTGCTTGCAGTACTATTGTATAGACCTCAGGGAATTTTTATAGAAAAACCAACACCGACAATATCGGTAAATGGTAAACCATCAGGACTAAAAAGAATGTTTAATTTCTTTTTCAAATAGGTTCCTCAATTTGAAAAAATAAAAAATTAGGAGTTTATTGTAACGGGTAATGAACATTGCAAAACAAAACATTTCCAGATGGTAACGCTTTGGCTGTAATAGAATGCCCATCTTGCAAACCTTTTCCGCAAACGTAACATTCTACAACACAAGTTGATGATACCGTATTTTTTGTAGAATCAAAAACAGTGTTATCTAAAGATCTTTGTTTAACCTCCTGCATGGCCATAGTTAGTTATACAACCAGATCAGTTATAAAGGTACCGTACTATAAGGTATTATACTTTTATCTAAAACATTCTGAGACTCAAATCAAGCCAATTAGTATTTGAATAATTAAAATAGAAAAGCCAGTCATTTGATGGAATTTTACGCCTGTCTTTTCTTCAAAGTAGTCTTACAAGTTAACCTATGTTTGTGCAAATCCTCAGGATTATCAAAAGTTGCAGTACAAAATAAACAATGAGACATCATATAGAATATTTGAATTTTTGAATATAATCAACAGGTTATTGTAAAAATATACAATATCCTTAAGTCAACACCATGTGTTCAGTAATTAAACAACATGAAATTAAAGTTTGGACATAAACTTGTAATATTTGCAATCGCAGCAATACTTTTTCAAATATTTGCCATTGCTTTGTTGTAATTTAGGACACTCAAAAATAATTTCCCTGAAAAGTCTACAATAAAGTTATCTTTACCAATCCTTACCAGTATTCATGGAACATACAAAAGAATGTGCATACAGAAATTCTCACGATATGCCCCATACCAACTGTTTCTGTCAATGTCATAAAATTCTAATGACCGAATCTATGAATCTAGAATCAAAGACGTTTTGACTAAACCAATTGAAAATAAAAATATATATCTCAAATAATAATTTCAAAATGTATACCCAGTTTGAAGTAGATATCGAGATTTAGATTAATGACTCGAAAAGTCTTCCACCAATTTGCTTTCCTAACCACTGGCAATTTGAACAAGTTAAAAGATGGCTAGGATAATTTTTTAAATCTGATTTTATTCCCTCAATCGCACATCTTGGGCATTTGAAAGGTTCAGTTAATTTTGTGCCAACGTCTGACTCTAACCAATTACATTTCACACATTGTAAAATATCATTAGAAAGTCGTTTCAATTTTGATTTAATATTTTCTAGAGCACATCTTGGACATAATTTTTCTTCCTTAGTACCCTCATTTTCAGTCATAAAATGCAAATCTCAGTATTAGTCTTAAGGGTAACCAATCTTAATCATGCATAGATTTCTGAAAATGGTTTAAATAATAAACGACCAAAATTTTGTTTATGGGTGGATACCTTTGGAAATTCTCAACCGCAGATAGTACCCCTAGATTTAACTGATAATCAATTTCAAATTTACAATAAAATTTCTCGAAATTATTCAAATTCATTTCTCTTTGAATCCTTGACAGGTCCAGAAATTCTAGCTGAAACTTCAGTTATGGGTTTTGATCCAAAAACAATCATCAAGGGATATTCTGACAAAGTGGAAATTATTAGAAAAGACCAAGATACAGAAATTATTCCATCGGATGATCCATATTCAGAACTAAAGAAACTGTTAAAAAAATCAGATATGCAAGAATACAGATATTTGGGAGGAGCAGTAGGTAGAGTAAATTATGATGCAATAAGACTAGTAGAAAAAATTCCAAACAAACATTATGCACCAGAACCATTAATGGAGTTTGGAATTTATGATGATGGAATACTGTATGACAATGTACACAAAAAATTATTTTATTTTTATCATGATGAAAACAGATTTGATGAATTTAAAATATCAGATGGTTCTTTTGAGGAATTTAAAGCAACTCAAACAATTCCAAATATGGATAAAGAAAAATTTTCAAATATTGTAAACAAAGCTAAACAATACATTCATGATGGAGATGTATTTCAAGTTGTGTTATCTCGAAAGTTTGCATTTGATTCAAATGGAGATAATCTTACATTATACAAGACACTTAGAAATCTAAATCCATCCCCTTACATGTATCACCTAAAACAAAACGACAAAGCAATAATTGGAGCATCTCCAGAAATGTTGGTAAGAATTACCAATGATAAAGTTGAGACATTCCCCATAGCCGGAACTAGAAAAATTACAGATGATGAAGATAAAAACAGAAAACTTGCAGAAGAATTGCTACACGATGAAAAGGAAATAGCAGAACATACTATGCTTGTGGATTTGGGAAGAAATGATATTGGCAAAGTATGCAAATATGGAACAGTTCATCCAGAATCTTTGATGAAGATAAAGAGGTTTAGTCATGTACAGCATATTGTTACCCACGTAGTTGGAAATTTAGCATCTGAAAAAGACATGTTTGACGCATTTCAGGCAGTATTTCCAGCAGG
>JAUWQG010000048.1 GCA_030611185.1 Nitrososphaerota archaeon | reverse complement strand
TGAATTATTATCCAAAGCGTTGAAAAAACGAAAAATCAAGACTGCAACTTTCAGCTTTCCTGATTATGCCACGCCTATAGGAAAGGAAATTGCAAAGTATCTTAGTGGAAAGAGAAAATTTCCTCCCCAAACAATTCATTGTCTTTTAGCAGCAAATAGATGGGAAAAATTAAACCAAATTTTACAAGCACAATCAAAAAATTCTATTCTAATAATGAACAGATATTATCAATCAAATCTAGTTTATGGGCTGGCAAATGGAATGAAACAAAATTGGTTAGAAAACCTAGATGCTGGTCTTCCGAAGGCCGATCTTGTCATTTTACTAGATGTATCCCAAAAAGAATCCTTTGATAGAAAGAAAACAAAACGAGACAAATTTGAGAAAAACAAGGAATTTTTAAAGAAAATCTCAAAAATTTATCGCGATACTGCAAAGAAAAAACGATGGAAAATAATTGATGCCTCTCAATCAAAAGAAAAAATACATCAGGAAATCTTGAAAAATTTTTCTAAAAAAATAGGAATATGAAAAAAATTTATTCAGATATAATCGATCCAATTCACGATTTTATTCGTGTTTATGATCATGAACTAGAAATAATTGATAATCCCATATTTCAGAGATTAAGAAGAATTAGACAACTTTCTGGAGCTCACCTTACATATCCAGCAGCTCAACATACAAGATTTGAGCATTCTTTAGGTGTAATGCATATTGCAAGTCAGGCTGGACAGGCATTAAAAGAAAAAGAAATTCTAAAATCAGATGATATAGAAACTCTTAGACTAGCAGGACTTTTACATGATATAGGTCATGGACCATTTTCACATCTTTTTGAAGAAATAATACAACAAAAAAAAATTTCTCATGAAGATTTCGGAAAACATCTTATTCTTAAATCAGAAATTGGTGATATATTATCAAAAAATGGATATGACAAAAGATCAATTACCAAGGTAGCTTTTGGTGATTCAAAATATCAATACCTAAATGAAATTGTCTCAGGTACTCTTAGTGCTGACATGATGGATTACTTGTTACGTGATGGATATTTTACCGGGGCAGAACATGCAAAAATTGATCACAAAAGAATAACACAATCACTAGATGTTCACAAGAAAAAACTCGCTTTAGAAAGATCAGCACTTTACTCTTTTGAATCAATGATGCATTCTAGATATCAAATGTTCAAGGCAGTTTATTTTCATAAAACTGTAAGAGCTGCGGAAGTGATGCTGTTAGAAGTATTAAGATTATCTGATGATGAATTTGGTTTTACATCCTTTAACATGAACGAATTTGTCAAACTCACAGATGAATATGTTTTATCCATAATCCTTTCTTCAAAATCCTCAAAATTAAAAAGAGCAAGAAAATTTGCAGAAGACTATCAAAATAGAAAATTATTAAAATGCGTTTATGAGCGAATTTTAACGAGTAAAATGTTATTAGAAAAAACTAAGACAAATGAGATTAGAGCCTCCATTTCCAAAAAATCCAAAGTGGATGAAAATGAAATTTTTGTTGATAGTTCTGTTACCCCTTCAATTCCCCTTACTCCATCAAAAAAAGAATCTAAACAAATTATCCTAATTACAAATGAAAATGGAAAATCTCAGGCTCAAGAATTGCCGATCTCAAAAATTCCCGTAGTCTCTGCAATATCAGGATTCATGAATATTTTGCGAGTATACACCCCTCAAAAAAACAGAAAAAAAGTTGAAATTGCCGCAAAATCAATCTTGGGTGACCTCAAATAATGAAAAAACGAATTGTAATCAAACTTTCAGGGCGTATTTTTGGTATGGACAATGTAAAAGTGCTAAAAGACTATGCCTCATTTTTAGTTAAGATTAGCAAAATATGCCAACCAATTGTAGTTGCCGGTGGTGGAAATATCGCACGTCATTACATTTCTCATGCAAGGTCTTCAGGAGCTGATGAATCTACTTTGGATGAACTTGGAATAGAAATTTCCAGATTAAACGCTAAACTTTTGATTTATGCTCTGAAAAACAAGGCCTATTCACATCCACCTACAACTTTGCAAGAAGTAAAACATGCAGTTGATGATGGTTTGATTGTTGTAACAGGAGGTTTACATCCCGGTCAAAGTACAAATGGAACAGCTGCATTAATTGCTGAAAAAATCAAAGCAGAACAATTTCTTAATGCCACAGATGTTGATGGGGTTTATGATAGGGATCCTAACAAGTATAAACAAGCAAAACAATTCAAGCGAATTGAATTAAAAAATCTCAAAAATATGCTAGTTCATGAAGATTCTATTGCAGGAGGATATGATTTGATGGATATTGTTGCTTTAAAAATTATTGAAAGATCAAAAATCAAAACCCGAATTTTAAAAGCAGACATCAAAATTATTGAAAAGGCCATAAAAGGCTTAGATGTAGGAACAAAAATAGTTCTACCCTTAAAATAATTATTCTTCTAGTTCATGTTGAATCGTAGGACGATCTTCTGTCCAAATTTTAATACCTGGTTTTGGATATTCCAAAACTCCTGAATCTCTTAATTTTTTAAAAATTT
Source organism: Nitrososphaerota archaeon (assembly GCA_030611185.1). GTDB lineage: Archaea > Thermoproteota > Nitrososphaeria > Nitrososphaerales > Nitrosopumilaceae > Nitrosomaritimum. The sequence goes on along the minus strand of JAUWQG010000048.1, from coordinate 4,426 downwards.
CTAATGCTTCTTTTTTTTCTAATGCTTTTGATTGAGCCTTAGTATATCCATCCTTATCAACAATTACTGCAACACATCCATCTTCAGATTGGAATACTGCTGTAAAGTCTTCCTCACCAACAGGAAAGAATTTTCCATCAATTTTTTTTGTAGTTAGAGTGAGCATTCCAAATCCAGCAATTTCAAATAATTTCATTTGTGATTTACTAGCTCTAATTTTCCCTTGTTGTACTGCCTGAAAATACTGCACAATAATTTTTCTTTATAATGGTATAATAACTATCTCAACATTTAAGATATCATGGGGGAAAGTATTTTTATTGAATCCTAAGATATTTGTAGTTGCAGCAATTGCAATTATGGTGGGCATTTTAGGAGTTATTTTTATGATGACCTCTACTAGTGATACTTCTGATGAAGGCTCTACTCAAGAACTTCAAAACCAAGTGGAGGCAATCACTATTGAATTAGAAGAAGTTTCAATTCTACAAGTTTCAGATAGAGCAGCTGTCCTAGAAATACAATTCAAGCTCAGCAATCCAAACTCTCGTTCTGCGATTGCTCAACTTTTACAATATTCACTATATGCATCAGATGATTCAGAAGAATACAAAATAGCTTCTGGTCAAATTGGAAGTAGGCCAGAAGGAATGGTAGATGGATCCAATTACTATACTCTACTTAGCAATAATTCTATTGTATTGAAAGATAAGATAGTTCTTGATTATCCGGGAAATTCTCCAGAGCTGATGTCTATTCTTGAAAGTAGTAATCAAAGTTGGAGAACAGAAGGGGATGTAATCTTTAATCTTAGTTCAATGACTAGTGGTCAAGAAAATCAAGTTCACTTTGAATCAAGAAAGTAAATCAGTTAAAATTACCATAGTATCATAATATTAGAAAATTATGATAGTTTGTTTTTAGACCAAATATATTGACAAAGTTATAAAAGCCCTAACAGTTGTTTTTTATCAAATGGCAGAAGCAGGAATGGCAGCATTTGGTGCAGCAGCAGGCGTAGCAATTGCATTAGCAGTTGTGTGCTTTGCATTACGTGGAAAAGGACATCCAGAACCACTAGATTAAACAAAGGAAAATTTCCTTTACAATATTTTTAATTTAATTTTCTCTAGACATTCCTAGCATTTCTCCTAGGGAAAGCTGCTTTGAGCTTGCCTTTTTGATAAAACATCTCTGATAATATTGGCAATCCAAACAATTCTGAGATGGTTCAAGAATTGGAGTTTTTTGTTCTTTAAGAAGATCACTTAAGACTCGTACCCGTCTAACTACTTCTTCAAACATTTTTTTATTCCGAGTCAAAGAAAAAGTAAATTCTTCTCTGTCACTTGTAATGTAAATTATCATGCCATCTGTTTTATCATAAATCCATAAACAGGCATTAAGGTAAAGTAAGTCCTCTGCATGTGGGGAATCGGGAGTTGTCTGACTTGCTCTAAATAAGACAACATTATCATCAACTACCATATCTGCATGACCCTTTAATTTTACATCATCAATGGAAAATTCTTTGGGTTCACAACCATATTCTAATTTTCGAAGTAATCCACTAAGAAGATCATTAAACCCCCTTCGTTCAATCTCTTTTGGATCTGTTCTATCATAATACGATCGTCGTAAACATTGTACTACCTCAATTAGATTGATAGTTTTAAAATCATCAGCATCAATTGGTATTTCTAATTCTCGACCAATTGAGTCAATGGCATTTTTAATTGTGGTTCTAAAATCTCTATCTCCCATCATGATAAATCAAGTAAAAATGAACATCCTTATAGATTAAGTCATAATTTTAGTGAGAAATCTTGATATTCTGCCAGAAAAAGCCAAAGCAACAAAATGGGTACTAAATCCTAACACTGCTCCTAGTACGAGATTTCCCGTACTATAATAAATTCCAAGAAAGATACTCAAAGCAGGAATTGTAAAAATCATTGCCAAAAACGTGCTTATCCATATTGTATTAATTATCACTTCAATAGGAATTTTCTTTTTTTTAGAAGGAGAGTTTACCATTTTCAGGCTTAATCTTCTTCAAGAATTAGTTTAGACATTGTAATTTCTGTGGGGATTTTTTGCTCTACGGCATAGGCAATAGCTGCCAAATTTCTTACCTCATATGCTGTCAGTTTAGTTATGCCAATTATAGTTGCAAAACTGAACATCTTTGTGAAAGACCTCAATGAGGATTGGTAAATTTCTAATTCAAAAGATCTTTCAAATTCGGCTATTGCATCTAATTCATTTTCAGCTTCGGGAATTAGACTTTTGTATCTAGTACTAGTTAACTCGTTAAATGCATCTCTTATTGATGCTGCACTTATCATTCTTCCAAGTAATTCTTTTGATGCACTTGGAGTAGCTGAAACAATCAAATCATTAACTTGATCTTCTTCTAGTCCCCAGAATTTTCCTCGAATCACACTTAACAAATTATAAAAATCAATATCCATTCCAATTAATTTTGTAACTTCTATTTCTCTACTATTTTTAATTGCACGTCCCAACTGCTGATACAAAATTTTATCAAAGTAAAGGTCAAAAATTTGGATACTCTTTTTATCATTGTATAAAGCCGCAGCCTTGGCAATTTCTTCTCCAAACTTTCCGGAGCTTAAACTTGCAACTGCTTCCTCCAAATCTTTTGCAACAAGTGCTTTAACAACAATATCTCTTTGTTTGATTAGTTCTTCTGCATGAAGATTAACATGGGCTTCAATTGCTTCTTGAGATTTTCCTAAAACCTTACCCTTTAGTACTGACTTGAGATTTGAAATAATAAATTTCATGTAATATGCATTAAAGATGCTTTTATCTCCTGCTGTTTTGGCAATAGAATAATGGACATCTGCTAAATGCCCTCTTAATGCATTTTCAATTTTCTGTGAAGTATATGGTTTTTGGACATCAGAAACTGAATCTCCATAAATTGTATTTTTAATTCTGGTCATCAATTCTTCTAAATCTCTTGATTCAGACAGTGTTTGAAAATCAGCTTTTTTTAGTAATTGTCCTCTTTTACTGTATGATTTGACTGAAGCATAGACATTCTTGGAGCCCATTTCGATAAACCTTATCGTATAACTGATTTTAATGTTTGGCGATTTGTTCCTAAAAAATCAAATTTTTCAGGTAATTTCATTGAGAAATCTGATGGCATCCTCCTTCTCTTGTTTTGATAGTTTCAAAAAGGCCTCTAGAATCTCTTTTTGAATAATCAAGGATTCATCAGATAAATTTTGGAGTTTTGAGAAATCAAATGGAAGAAGTTCTTTAATTTTATCATCACAAAATGCCTTTACATATTTTTGAAAAATTGAATACGTAAAATTTGGACTTGAATTAGAAAGAATGGTTAAGATTTCTTCAAATTCTTTTTCTTTGGGATCAGACTTTGAGAAAAAATCCTTTAGTAATCTTTCTTTATTTTCAACTTCCTTTATAGACAAAGCAATCAAAACGCCTTTTCTAGTCAGATGATAATATGGAATTCCTTTTTCCTGTAGTGCCTTAGGACCACGTTTTAGAGGTAACCTTCCATTTTCTTCGGCAATCCCCATAGGGAGCAAAACCTCATCAAGATCCCTGAAAATTCCAGAGTAAATATTCTTCCAAACATTTCCTTGACCTTTGGCTATTTTTTGAGATATACCTGTTCTAGTTCTCTCTGCGGCATTGGCCTTACTTGATAAAATTTGTATGATGGATCTTTGTCGCCTAGCCTCACCTGTAAGACTATTATCTTTAGTCTTAAACGTGTCAAATATTGATAATTTTGTGCTTGATTTTACCTTCATTTATTTTCACTATAACATAATTTTCAATTTCTATGATAGTATCAGAATATACTAAAATATATCAATTTACTTTTCTACCAGTTTTGTGGTCTCAACCCTTAAATAATTTTCAATTTCGATTAAAACAATGAATTCTAGGAACCACAAGTATGCTCTATTACTTGTGGCCGCAGTAGCCATTACAGCAACTGGGGCAATGTCACAAGCATTTGCCCAGAGTGTTGACGATGGTATGGATGGATATGTTAAAGGAACCAGTGGAATTTACACAGGAAATCCTAACGAATGTTGGTATGAAGAAGATGGCGGCATGCTACCTTGTAGAGTAGATACAGGAGATATGGCATGGATGCTTTCAGCAACATCAATGGTATTATTGATGTCTCCAGGAGTCGGATTCTTTTATGGCGGTTTAGCCAGATCAAAGAATATCGTCAATGTACTTGGTATGACCCTTGTTGTTATGGGATTAATGTCAGTACAATGGATTCTATTGGGTTACTCATTAGCATTTGCACCAAACGCAGATGAAGGTGCCAATATTTTTATGGGAATTCTTGATTATGCCGGATTCAATATGGTATCTCCCTATGCACCGTTAGGTGAAG
>JAUWQG010000127.1 GCA_030611185.1 Nitrososphaerota archaeon | reverse complement strand
GCACACAAAGAAAAAACTGGTTCTGTTGTAGGATTTCCTGGAAGTAAAAAAATCTCAACTGAAGAATTACTTACAACCAAATGTGATATTCTAGTTCCTGGTGCTCTGGAGAATCAAATTACTGCAAAGATTGCAAAGAATCTAAAATGTAAAATTATTGCAGAAGCTGCTAACGGTCCAACATTACCAGAAGCTGATCCAGTAATTTAAAAAAAGAATATCTTGGTAATTCCTGATATTTTGGCCAACTCTGGTGGCGTCTGTATTTCATACCTAGAATGGGTACAAAACAACATGGGTTACTATTGGACGTTTGACGAGGTTGCAAACAAGATGGAGGCAAACATTACAAAAGGTTTCAAAGATGCCTACGCTTTATCTAAGAAACACAAGATTGACTTGAGAAGAGCAACAATGGTGTTGGCTGTAGAAAGAGTTCTAGAGGCCTTTAATCAACGAGGAATCTGGCCTTAGACAATATAAGACTCGTAACAAACCAGTTGTTCGATAAATCTGATTTTCCCTTTTGTGATTGACGTTAGTTTTCTTTTAAATGTCAAATCTACGTTCGTCCTTCTCTGCAACAGCTGAATTGTTTTTCGTGTAAAGTATTTTCCTTTCCTGTCACCATCAAAAAGTATGATTAAATTTTCATGTCTTGCAACGGAGTCTACAAAATTTATCATCCCTCCAAACTTGTGAAACTCTACAACTTTTCCGGAAAACCCAATTTTCTTCAGAGCTTCAGAATCGCGTTTGCCTTCTACAACTACAACACTTTCTTTCATTGAATTAAGATGAGACACAAAATCCTTAATCTCAATAATTTCTTGCTCTTCTACAATCACACAATATAATTTGTCTTAACATATTAAACAGTTTTAATAAAAAAAATCATGTCTGATGTTTTACTTGTGCAAAATACTAGAATAGAGGGCTCTGGATATTTGGGTGAACTTTTAACAGAAGATGGATTTAACATACAGTCGGTTCACGCAAAGCACGAATCACTTCCAGAAAAACAATATTCTCTTGTAGTAGTTTTAGGAGCTCCTGAAAGTGCAAACGATGACCTTCCTTATTTGCAAGAAGAGCAGAAACTCATCAAACAAAGTGTAGAGAAAAACACACCGGTACTTGGAATCTGTTTGGGTTCTCAGCTTATTGCTAAAACATTTGGTGGTAAAGTTTACCGGGGTCCAAAAAAAGAGATTGGGTTTTACAATGATTTGATTCCTCAGGCTAATTCAAGCCTATTTTCAGGATTTGAAAACCCATTTACTGTTTTTCACTGGCATGGTGACACCTTTGATTTACCTGAAGGTGCTATTCGATTGGCAAGCTCAGAGAATTACCAGAATCAGGCATTTCAATTCAAAAGTGCAGTGGGACTACAATTTCATTTAGAGGTAAATGAAGAAATGGTAAATCTGTGGCTTGATAAAACTGAGGAAAAATTACAAAGCATACCATACATTGATCCTCAAAAAATCAGATCTGACATCGATGAAAATATTTCAATTGTCAAAAGCAATATGAGAAATTTTTACAACAATTTCAAATCGTCATTTCAACTTTGACCAAAGTTTAATATACTTAGTTTTGATTTCATCGATCGAGCAATGGCTGCTGTTAAGAAAATTTTTGAAGAAATTATTCAAACAGATCACAAAGTCATTACTGAAGAAACATCAAAATCTATTCTTAAAACTTATGGTGTTAAAGTACCTCCTTATGCACTTGCCACTTCTGCAGACGATGCAGCAAAGAAAGCAAAGAAGATTGGTTTTCCACTTGTTATGAAAGTAGTATCACCACAAATTTTACACAAAACTGATGTTGGTGGAGTTAAAGTTGGAATTGATAATGTCAATGATGTAAAAAAGACATTCAATGACATGTATGGACGTCTTTCTAAAAAGAAAGGTGTTGAAGTTAAAGGAATTCTTTTGGAGAAGATGGTTCCAAAAGGTGTTGAAATAATTGTAGGTATTCAAAATGATCCACAATTTGGCCCAATGATTATGGCTGGATTAGGAGGAGTGATGACTGAAGTCTTCAAAGATGTTGCATTTAGAATGCTACCGATTTCTACTTCTGATGCAAAATCAATGTTAAACGAACTCAAAGGTTCCAAACTTCTCAAAGGTTTCAGAGGGAGTGAACCAATTGATCTTAACATGGTGGCAAAAATGTTAGTTCAAATCGGAAAATTAGGCGTAGAAAATGCCGATTACATTAACAGCATTGACTTTAACCCAGTAGTTGTTTATCCAAAATCATACTTTGTGGTTGACGCAAAAATTATTCTAAATAAAGAATTAAGAAAGAATTCAATCTCAAAAGCAAAACCAAACATCACATCAATGGAGTCATTCTTTACCCCAAAGTCTGTTGCACTAGTTGGCGCATCTGCGACACCTGGAAAGATTGGTAATTCTGTATTAGATGCACTTGGAAAACAAGATTACAAAGGTAAGGTGTATCCGATTAATCCTAAACAAAAATCAATTCTTGGAATCAAATGCTATCCATCATTAGAGGCAATACCGGCAAAGGTTGATCTGGTTGTTGTCTGTATTGATCTTTCAGCATGTGGACCTATTATGAAAACATGTGCTAAGAAAGGAATTCATAATGTTGTAATCGTTTCAGGTGGCGGAAAAGAGCTTGGTGGTGACAGGGCTGCAATGGAAGCAGAAGTTAAAGAATTATCGATAAAACACAAAATTCGTGTAATTGGTCCAAATTGTATTGGAATGTTTAATGCAGCAAATAGACTTGATTGTGCATTCCAAGGACAAGAAAGGATGGTAAGATCTAAGCTAGGTCCTGTTGCATTTTTCTCACAAAGTGGAACCATGGGAATTAGTATGTTAGAAAGTGCTGATTTGTTTGGTTTGTCAAAAATGATCAGTTTTGGTAATCGTTCTGATGTTGATGAAGCAGACATGATATGGTATGCTGCAAATGATCCTCAAACTAAAGTAATTGGTTTATACGTTGAAGGATTTGGTGATGGTAGAAAATTCATCAATACTGCCAAACGTGTAATGAAAGAGAAAAAGAAACCAATCGTAATTTGGAAGAGCGGAAGAACTGCTGCAGGTGCAAAACAAGCTGCCTCACATACAGGTTCTCTTGGAGGCTCAAATGCAATGATTATGGGTGCCTTCAAACAAGCAGGAATTATTTCAGTTGATAGTTATCAAGAACTAGTTGGAGTTTTAAAGGCATTAGCATGGCAACCAACTTCAAAGGGTAATCGTGTTGCTATGACTAGTAATGGAGCTGGTCCAATGATTGGCGGAATTGATCAATTAGAAAGATTAGGTCTTACAATAGGAAAGTTGTCACCACAAATCCTCAAAAAAATTAAGGCTCGTTTCCCACCAACCGTTCCAATCCATAATGGTAATCCTGCATCTTCTTTTTTCATTTATTGTTAAGGTGATGTAGCTGAAAAGC
>JAUWQG010000008.1 GCA_030611185.1 Nitrososphaerota archaeon | reverse complement strand
TTCTAAGTTCTATCTCTACATTTTTTGATTTTATTTTGGATACTTTGCCTAAAATAGGAGCGGTTCCAATATTTAATCTCAAAAGTTCATCCTTTTGAATTGGAAGTACTTTGGTATCTCCAGTAATTCCAACTGCAGAATCAAAGAGGTTTACTTCGAGTTTGATGATATTAGAATTTTCGGGAAGAGTTCCAGGTTTTCCAATTACTGATCCAATAAAGGAATCACTTCTTGTCATTGATGGATCTAGTTTAGTACCAATTGCTACTAATCCACCAGGTTTAACTGAATCAACAATTCCTGCAGCAGTGCCTAATGAAGTAATCTCTGTAAGCAGTGGCTCATATGTTTTCTTTTTATCATTCAATATACCAGGTTTAATTTCAATTTCATCACCTACATTAAAAATTCCTTGAGTGAGACTTCCTCCTATTATTCCACCTTTGATGTTTTTTAATTTAGTACCTGGTTTGTTGACATCAAAGGATCTTAATACATGCATTACTGGATCTTTAGATTCATCCCTTTCAGGTGTTTTAATGGTCGATTCGATAGAACCAATTAATGCATCAATATTTAGTCCAGATTGGGCAGAAATGGGAATAATTGGAGCTTTGGCTGCATGTGTTCCTTTAACAAATTTAGTAATATCCTGGTAATTTGAAATAGCATCTTTGTATGAGACTAAATCTACTTTGTTTTGAACTACCACAATTTGTTGTATATTGAGGGTTTGAAGTGCTAAAAGATGTTCTTTAGTTTGAGGTTTTGGAACTTTTTCATTTGAAGCTACTAACAATAAAGCTCCGTCCATTAATGCAGAGCCTGAGAGCATATTTGCCATTAGACTTTCGTGGCCTGGACTATCTACAAAACTTACAACTCGGGATAACTCACTGTCTTTTCCACAATTATTACATTTGGGAGTTGTCGAGTATCCCAAAGGTTCTTCACAGTCAGGACATTTGTAAAATGCAGCATCAGAGTATCCTACTCGGATTGTAATTCCACGTTTTAATTCTTGACTATGAACACTTGTCCAAGATCCTGTTAAAGCCTGAATTAGAGTTGTTTTACCGTGGTCTACATGACCAGCAGTTCCAATGTTTATGCATGGTTGATATCCATATTTTTTAATGTACCAATCAGGAAGTGTATCTCTCCAATGCATGAGTCAAAATGTAGAGCCGGTATATGTTAAGTTATTCTTTTTTTTCTTCAGAATTTTCAGCTTTTTCCTCAGGAGCTTCAACTGGAAGTTCTCCATCGTATTTGCAGTTTAATTGATAAATTTCTTCAGAGATAGTATTTCCTCTCATAAGCTTTCTTACTCTTTGTCCAATTTCTGCATCTTGTAGTCCAACACCTTTAGAGAGAAGAACTCTTTTTCTTGCTGCACCATGAATATCCTTTCTCATTGGAACTCCAGATTTATCACTACCACCAGTGACTTTTAATTTTCCTTTTAATCCTACAATTGCAGCATCTGTTTCATTTCCAATTTGTAAACCTAGCAATGGGTTACCATCGTTATCTTTCAATTCTTTGGTTACAGATTTTCCTTTAATGTCTGATACTGTAAGTTTGAAGTTCGCCAATTATTCGAAAAAAAAGGTGAAGGACTAATTAACCTTTGGACATTATTTTTAAATTAAGAATTCTTTTCATGAGTATGGATAAAGAAATCAGATGCCCAAGATGTGATAGTAAGATGGTAGATATGCAAGCATGCCATATGTTTTGTCCTAAATGCGGAGCCCATTTAGATTGTTCTGATAAAGGAAGTTTTTGGTAATTAAAAACCAGGTCTGTCTGGGATATAGTCAGATGACATGTTGATGGCTTGCTCCTTCATAATTTCAAGATAGGCATCATAATCAGCCTCAAAGTTGCAATGAGGACATTTAACTTTGGTTATTTCTTCATTCAAAATCGCTACTTTTTCACAATCCGGACAACGTGCATCCATGTAATCAATAGGTGATTAAGATATTTAATCATAATTAGACAATTCAGATTAGGCGGAGTTAGTTTAGCCTGGTATGACGTCAGCTTCCCAAGCTGAAGGTCGCGTGTTCGAATCCCGCACTCCGCATTTTTATAATTCTCTTATTGCTTGTTCAATAATTCCTCTATCTTCTGCTTTTGGAGAAAATTTTAGGTAACTTTTTAGATCTTCTTTTGCTTCTAAATTCTTTTTTTGTTTTTCCCTAAGATATGCACGATTTTTGTAAATTCTTGCTGAACGTTTAGGATTGATTTCTATTGCTTTAGTGTAACATGATTCAGCCTTTTCAAATTGATTAGATTTTAAATAGAAATTACCCATTCCGTTATAGGATAGAAAGTATTCATTATTGAGATCAATACTTTTTTGATAATATTTTATACAATCTTCTGAATTTTGTGCATTAAGTATTCCTCCTAACAAATGTAATGCAGTAAAATTATGACTATCTAATTCAATAGCTTTCTTTAAAGATTCTAAAGCATTTGAAATATCTTTTTGCATATTCAATTTTTCAGACATAAAACATAAACGATTAGATTCTTCATTAGATTTTTTTTCATTGTTTAAGGATGAAATGATATCTTCGGGAGCTAAAATTATTAATAAACGTCCATCTTCGGACCATTCTTTATCAAATATTTCTTGAGGAATTGCACCTTCCTGCTGTTCTCCTTCTTGATTTCCTTTTTGTATATAGTGAAGAATTGTTTTTTCAGTATCATCATAGCCTGAAATCACTGATGCGTGTTGGGTAATTTCTGGAATCCCAGGTAAAATTACGATTGGAGGTATACCACTATCTATTATTTTTTTTAATTCAGATAATGAGGAGTGATGAATTTTACATACCAATCCATTTCTTTCAGCAAGTTCAATTCCTTCTATTAAGACACTTCCTGTACCGGATGGGTATTGTTTTGCTATTTCTAGAGCTTCTTCAGTTGGAAGATCAATATTCCAATATTTTGATACAACATTAATTGGTAAAGGTAGGCAAATATTTTCTTCTTGAACCAAAGGAAGTAAAAGTTCATGATTTGAAGATTCCAACAATGAAACAAATTCTGAGAGTTATTAAAACTAATCAGAGAAAACAAAATTTATGGATTAGATCTTTGCCATCTGAGGTCATTTCAGGATGAAATTGTGTTCCAAAAATAAATTTTCCACCATATTGAATTATTTCATGTTTACAATTTTTTGAATCAGCTATTGAGATTAATGAATGGGGAAGTTTTGAAATTTCAAATCCGTGACTTTCAAAAACTTTTATTTTTTCATTAATAAGTACATTTTTGCTTTGAATAGAAATTTCTTCATCCCCTTTTTGAGAAATTTCCAATTTTCTTATTGTACCTCCTAAAGTAAGAGATAGTATTTCTGCTCCATAGCAAATACCTAATAGTTTTTTATCATTTTGGATACAATGTTTAATTATTTTTGAGTTTATTTGATTAATTATTTTTTCATTTTTTCTACGCCCTGAAAGGATAAAAGAATTATATTTTTCTAATGATTTTTTTTCTAATTCATATGGAGATGATTTTTCAAATAAAATTTTCTGCTCCTTTAGAAAATCAATCAAATTTTGAGTGTAAATAGAACCATTATCAACTACTAGTAGCAATAAGAAAAAGAAAATTTATTGTTAATTTAGGTTTTCAGTTTCAATAAGGAAATTTTAGTTGAGATTGATATTACATTTCAATTTCAAAAAAAATAGGTGCTAAGCACCTACTTCAACGGAAATATAATGCAATTCTGGTATGTTGTCTTTAACAACTATTGTACCAATATTGAGACTATTTTCCTCTTCCCATATGAATACTCTTTCACTTTTTCGAAGACCAAAATCGTTTATGAATTCTGATAAGAATTCTTGAGTGTCATCACGTTCGTCTTCAGTAAAGAAGAACATATCTCCTTCGCTAAATGAAAGTGGAACTTGTATCGTGGTGGGTTCTGAAATTTCGATTCCTTCATTTTCAAATGTGGATTTTATAATATCAATTCTATCCTGTCTGTTCAGTTCTGCAAAAGTTGGATCCGATGAAGATGCTGAATCAACCCCAGATACTTTTTTTAAGTAGGCTTCAAATGCTTCTTCCTGAGTATTACCCAAACCAACATAATATTCTCCGGTAAATGCTGCACCAACAGCTGCTATTGTACCGAGTTGAGCAACAACTCCTCCTGCTCCTGCAGTATAAACAGGAATAAAGTAAACATCATACGCACCTACTCTATACAAAATATTATCACCGATTCTAGGATTTCGTAAAAGCGTCTTTAATTGAGCAAATTCAGGATCTCTATCTAAGGCTTCACTTACAGCTGTAGGGCCAATTAATTTTGTAGTTGAGTTTAGTGGAACCTCATAGAATTGTAAGTCTCCCAGGTTTGTAAGATCATTTTCAACGATCATATAACCTGCAAGATTTCTTCCTTGAGATCCTCTCAATTCTAGGGAAAGTAAACCTATGAATTCAGTTGTTTCAAATCCAGGTGGTTTAGCTTCAATGTAGTAAGTGTCCAATCCAGTTGGGATTTCATAAAATTCATTTGCTTGAATAAATGTCTCAACATCTGTAACGTGGTAAATGTTATACATTTCAGTCTTCCAATTAAACAATTCAGATGGGTATCGTATTTGTTCTTCAAGCCAATCTGGAATTGGAATAAATTTTTCAGAGTATTGCTCTGAGAACATTTCAGTAAAGAAATCATCACCAGTTTTCAATAATTGAATACCACCATCTTGTGTATCAACTAACGCATATCCTACTAATCGCAAGTAAGGATTTCCTACAGACCATGGTACATCACCTGTATCAAATCCAATTATCAGTGGAACCAACCAATATGTTTTTTCACCATCAGTTACAGGAAGAGAATCCAGTTCTTTACCAAATAGGTCATACAAAAAATAAGGATATAAAATTTCCATTCTATCATGCACATCTTTGTATCTCATAATATGAACAGATTCTGTGGGAAATGAAAGAAGGAAATTTGGTTCAAAAATCCAACTTAATGGTGGTGATACATCTATTCCTCCATCACCGTCATAGAATATTCCTCCTAATTCAGCGCTGACATCTCCTCTAGAATTTGGATATGCTGACCAGGTTTGCTCAAAAAGACCTCCTTCACCATAATAGATTTCTCTCTGACTGAAAAATTCACCACTGTCTACAATTTGACCTTCTGTGGCATCAAGTGTTAGAAATCCATTTGGAACATGAGTGTAAACTAAGTGTTCATTATACCATCTATTTTCATTTGCTACAGTTGTTGGTAAAATTGGTTTCATAGAAGCAGTCCAATACAATTTGTTATCAAAACGAAGAATATCATTATCTTCAAAGTCTACATATGGTATCAAGCCAATTTCAGGCTTTAATTTTGCAAAAGCTGCCTGCCAATCCCAAATTCTAATTACATCTAAAACATCACTATTTTGTCCAATGTAATTTTTTATGTTATTTGGGGATATATTTTCGAGTCTAACATCATGATCATTTTCTTTTATGTTGTCCAGTTCTCCAAGATATCGATTAACACCAATTTGCTGAGCAGTGTATGGACCCAAATATTCAATTTTTTTAGAATCTGCAATGCTATTATTTACTGAAATAACTGCAACTACTATAATCACAATCACCAAAATTGTAAAAATTCTAATGTAAACATCTCTCTTGAACATATGAGTAAGAACTCTAGATCTTATTCTGTCTGCAAATGAAAAAGCTAAAAATGCAAATCCAACTAATAGAACACCACCTATAACATATCTTGAGTTGTAATCTATCTGATCTGTAAAAAATAGATTAAACCCTACCCAGAGAATTCCTATTCCTAAAATAGATTCTATAGTGGAAACATAATTTAGATATCTAGGTTTTCCCTCATTAGAATCCTGAATGAATGTAGTAACTACATCTATAATTCTATGAATTCCAACATACAATACTAAGCGAAGACCAATTGCTGCCAATACAGAGGGAATTAATATTACCAAAGCTGGAATCATTGGAACTACTTGGTCTGATGCATAGTTAGGATTAGTATCTGGAGTTACAAATGGTAAAGAGAATAATGCAGGTAAGTTTTCAATGCCTAAAGAATTTCCATCAAGGAAAGAAACTGCTGCAAATCCAAACATTATATTTACGAAAAATGCGCCAAAAAGCAAAATTTTGGTAATTTGCCATATTACAAATTGAGGTGTACTTAGTTTGAAATCTTTAAAGCTAGGGATGCTATTTGATATTGATTGTTGTGGTCCTTGGGCAATGAATCCAATTCCAGTTTTAATTGCATACCAAAAAATGGAAGATCTGGATATAATATTTACTCGTATAAGTGCAATAGCTGAAAGAACTAAAGTTGATACGAGAGAATAGTATAATGGCTTGGTAAATTGGTCTCCAAATTCAGTAAAATTCATTGAAAGTATTACTGCCTGATTTCCGATAATGACAATAATTGAAATTACAATTAATGCAACAATTCCTAAACGGATGTATTTTCCAGCATCAATAGGTGGAGCTTGCTTATCAGTGGCGGCGCTATACAAAATCAAACTTTCTTGTGGGTTGGTAAATTAATGTCTTACCAGAATAATCTAAAATAACAAAGAAAATTTTAGAGTTAATAACGAGAAAGAATCAAATTTTCGAGTAGATAGAGAAGAATATTTAAAAAATTTAAGAAATTGTAGCCAGATTTTTACAAATCATGTAGGCTGCTGCATATGTGGGTACAGTTACTACCTCATTTTGGTAGGGTCCAAATTTTTTGTGCTTTAGTTTGAATTCAATTGGGCAATTAGCAGTGATTTCAATAGAATCGTCATTAAGAATACAAGATTCTAAGTAAGGGTCAAATTTTTGAAGATCGTTACATAGGATTTTTGATAATCCACTTTTACTGTTAATTGAACCAGGTAATCTAAAGATTCTGTGAATATCCATTGTTACATTAGGATCAATTTTTACACCAATTTTTTCTGATACATCATCAAGTGTTTTTAGAAAAGAAGAATGACCATTTGCAATTAATTGCGAAATAATTTTTGGTCGTCTAGATTTAGAACCAAAAACTTCCTTTGAGAATCTTCCTCGCCAACCATTTTCATCAAGATTTGGAAACAAATTTTTATCAGGTTTAAATTTCTTCATTCCAAAAGTTTCAGGAATTATCCCCTTAAACATAATATAATCAGCTAGATCGGATCTTTCTCTAGATCCAAGTGTTTGAAAATCTGAATTATAGACATAAACATGAAATCCTTCGTTGCCAGAAAAATAAACATGAATATTTTCTTTAATTACTCCAAGATCATCAGTTAGCACTTCAATTAATTTGGATACTTCAGTTTTCGAGGAATTTATACAATTTTTGCAAGCTACAGATTTTTTTTCTAATTTGGAGGATTTACATTTAATACAATGTTCAGAATTTTTTGATATTTCTTTGCAATTATTACAAATTGATATTGTGTGATTTTCTCTACACGATAAATTAAGATCCTTTGCATCTATATCAAAAATCAGATCAGCTTCTTTCCAATCTTTTTCTTTCATAGGTAAGTCGGGAAAAGAATAGTATGCATTTGAGCAATAAACATCAGATGGAATATTTTGCATTAATAGTAAACGTAATTCTTTGTTATCTTTAATTGAGATATGACGAATCATTCCAAAATTAAATTTTTGATAACCAAATTCTCTTTCAATTGTACGTTCAGGAACTCTAATAAGATCAGAATGTTCAAAATAATATTTTTTGAATGCATTTTCAAGAAATTTAATATCAGTTTCTTTCATATTTCCGCTTCCTTCCAAATTGTAATGGATTAATAATATTATCACATTCTGAGGTAGCAAAACAAAGATTTTGTGTTGTTAGTTTCTGGCATGAAGGACAAGTATATTGTGTACCACTTCCAGAATTTCCAGCCAGATTATTTAGTTGATAAAGTGTTACACGTTCATTGTAATCAGGAGCATTTTTAAAAAGTGGTGCAATTTGTTCTACGGATTGACCTTTGGAAAGCAAAAAAGTAGCAAGCATAAATCTTCCAGAATGAGGAAGATTCTCACCTTTTTCTAGAACGTTTATTGCATGTTTTATACATGGTGGATATTCTCCAGTAGTCACAAATATTGGTGTAAATTTTTTTGCTATTGAAATTAGGTTCTTCACCTCAGTTTCTAATCCAGGAATCATTTCTGGAACAGGTGCTTTATTTATTTTTGAACTAATGTAAACTCCTATTTCCTTTCGAAGTAATCTAATAATTTTTTCAGAATTAAGAAAGACTTTTCCATTTTCCACATGTCGATTAATTAATTTCCATTCTCGTTCGTGAAAAGTTGCAGATTGTTTAAGATAATCAGATACGTGTATTGTAAAAAAATCATCTTTTTTATTGACTTCAATTCCAGATAACTCAAAAATAATTTTTTTTATTAAATCAATTTCTGATTGGCTAGAAGCTTTTCCTAAATCTTCTTTAAGATAAGATTCAGCTCTTCTGGCCTCAGCCAACGCAAATCGTTTAACTAAAGTGGACATACCTGAAAGTTTTATCAAAACTATTGCTAAAAGAAATGAAAAAACCTCTAATTCTATAACATGTGGTTTTGATGCCTGTCCATCTATTAAATCGGAATTGTAAACTTTTCCCTCAGTAGCAACTACAATTCTATTAAATGCCTTTTCAACTGAAATCTTTAGAACAGGGTCTGTGCCGAATTGAGATAAAGAAAATCCTTTATCTTTGAGATATTGACCTGCATCTGTTAAGAAAGGATATCTTGTAATTTCATCGTGTCCCAGAGTAAGCATGCTAGTAATTTACTTAGTTTACTTAAAAATCTGGTTTTCTTTTCAAGCCAATTGGTGATTTAAATAATGATTAGATAAAATCATCAAACATGTTAGTCGGTTGCCATGTTTCAATTTCAGGTTCAATTGACAAGGCAGTAGATAATGCTGTTGAAAGAAAATGCTCAGCTTTTCAGATTTTTACCAGAAATCCAAGAGGATGGCATGCAAAGGAACTGACAGATCCTGATGTTAAAAATTTCAAAGAGAAGCTAAGTGCTAATAAAATTGATAGGTTTGCTACTTGTGCCCATATGCCATATTTACCTAATCTTTCGTCCCCCAAGGAAGATGGATTTGAAAAATCTGTCAGTTCTTTAATTGGAGAAGTTGAAAGGTGTGGAAAATTAGGAATACCATATCTTGTGACGCATCTTGGAAGTCATTTGGGAACAGGTGAGGAAGCAGGAATAAAGAGACTTGTAAAAGGATTAACAAAAGCTGGTCAAGTAAAAAACGATGTTATGATTTTATTGGAGAATACTGCTGGGCAAAAAAATTCTGTTGGATCTGATTTTGCACAGCTGGGAGAAATTTTTAGGCAATTAAAACCTGAAAAAAAGTTTGGAATTTGTTTAGATACATGTCATGCATTTGTATCTGGCTATGATTTAAGAACTGAGAAAAATGTCAAAGAAACGTTTAAGGAATTTGAAAAACATGTTGGAATGGAAAATCTAAAAATTTTACATCTTAATGATGCTAAAGGAGAAATAGGTTGTAATCTAGATAGACATTATCATATAGGTTTAGGAAGTATTGGTAAAGAAGGAATGACTGCAGTAATTAAATTCATATCAAAGAAAAAAATTCCAATCATCCTAGAAACTCCAATTGATGATACTAGAGACGATTTTGAAAATGTAAAAATTGTGAAGGAGCTAGCATAAAAAATATTATAAAAAATAAGAGAGATGGTTAAATGAATTATGAAGATGTAATGAAATTGGCACTTGAACGGGGATTCTATTTTCCAAGTTGTGAAATTTATGCTGATGCACAAGCTGGATTTTGGGAGTATGGTCCATCTGGTGTGGGATTGAAAAATAAATTTCTTGAATTATGGAGAAGGGAATTGGTTAGAAGAGATGGAATGCTTGAGATAGATGGTTCACAAATAATGTCAACATCAGTTTTTGAGGCATCAGGACATTTAGGAAATTTTGCTGATCCTATCATAAAATGTACAAAGTGTAAAGCAACTTTTAGAGCAGATAGAACCATATCTGAAATTGCAAAAATCGAGATTCCTGAAAGTGCAGATTTGGTGGAATTTGATAATGCTATTAAAGAAAATGGCATTAAATGTCCAAAATGTAAAGGTGATTTTGAGAATACTAAAAAATTTAACATGATGTTTAGAGTAGGAATTGGTCCCGAAGAAGAGACTGCTTACCTAAGACCTGAAACATGTCAATCTATTTTCGTAGATTTTCCAAGACTGTTTAAAATAATGCGTGGAAAATTACCTCTTGGAATTGCTCAAGTTGGTAAAAGTTTTAGAAATGAAATAGCTCCAAGGCAGAGTTTACTTCGACTACGTGAATTTTATCAGGCAGAAATTGAAGTATTTTGTAATCCTAAAAAATTAGATGAAATTGAAAGATTTTCAGAAATTCAAGATACGGTAATAAGAGTTCAAACTGATTCTGAACCAATTTCTATGACCTGCAAAGAGGCTGTAGAATCTGGAGTAATTCCAAATAGATTTGTTGCATATTATTTGGGAATTTTAACTGAATTTTATGAAAAAACAGGAATTGATATTACAAAAAGTAGGTTTAGAAAACTTGGGGATAAAGAAAAAGCATTTTACGCAGAAGTCGCTTTTGATTTTGAAGTTGAAACAACTATTGGTTGGTTAGAATTAGTTGCATGTAATTATAGATCAGATTATGATCTTTCTAGTCATGCTAAAAAAAGTAAAGAAAAATTTGAAGTAATGGATAATGATGAAAAAGTTCTTCCACATGTATTTGAAATATCAATGGGCATTGATCGAAGTTTGTATACAATTTTAGAACATAGTTTGAGGGATGATAAAGAAAATGAAAGGACAGTTTTGTCGCTTAAACCTTATCTTGCTCCAATTCATGTAGGAGTCTTATCTTTAGTAAAAAAGGACGGATTGAAAGAAAAAACAGATGAGATTTATCTTCAGGTAAAAAGAAAATTTGATGCATTCTTGGATCATTCTGGTGCAATAGGAAGAAGATATAGAAGATTGGATGAGATAGGCTCGCCATTTGCAATAACTGTAGATCATCAAACTTTGGAAGATGATACCATCACTATACGGATGAGAGATAGTATGGAACAAAAAAGAATGAAAATTTCTGATTTAAACTCTATTCTTTCTGAATATACTTCATTTCCTTAATTCAATTAAAAAAAGTAAATTAAAATTTTAGGTACAATCTTCAGGCACAAAATCAGGCATGGGGATGATATTTTTTAAAAATTAATAACCCTTGATTTTTGGAGGGAACGTATGTCTGAGGCGATGGAGGTTATTCCTGGAAAAAATGCCCAAATTTCCATAATTATTCCTACTTATAATGAGTCTAGAAATATTATTCAAATTCTAAAATCAATAGGTGAAAATTTACCAAAAAATCTTACCGCTGAGGCAATTGTTGTTGATGATAATTCTCCGGATTCTACAGGTAAGATTGTAGAGGAATATCTAAAAAATGTAAAGAAAATTGCAGGATACACAATGGATATTATCCACAGAACTTCCAAAAATGGTCTAAGTTCTGCAATTCTTAGCGGTATTCAACGAGCAAAAGGAGACACTATTGTTGTAATGGATAGTGATTTTTCTCATCCACCACAGATTATTCCAAAAATGATAGAATCATTAAAAAAATATCAATGCGATATGGTGATTGCTTCACGATATATCAGCGGAGGTAAAATAAACGGTTGGACCCTAAAAAGAAAAATAATGAGTAAAGTTGCAACTCTAATTGCAAAAAAAGGATTGGGGGTAAAAACAAAAGATCCCATGTCAGGATTTTTTGCATTTAAAAAAAATATTTTAAAAGGAATTAATTTTGACGCCATTGGTTACAAAATCCTATTAGAAATTCTGGTAAAGAAAAGCGGAATTGATGTAAAAGAAATTCCTTATACATTTGAAAATAGGAGTTTTGGTTCCAGTAAATTAGATAGATCAACAGTTACAGATTATTTCAAATCAGCATGGAAGTTGTACAAATTTGGAAAATCTAAAGAAAAAGAAGAAAGGCGTGATTCTGTTAGGTTTCTATCCAAAGCAAGTAGATTCTATACCGTAGGATTATCTGGTTTTGGAGTAAATTATTTAATTTCCTTGCTGTTTGCAGGTGGAATATCGGATTTATGGTATTTACATGCCACCTTGATTGGAATTATAGCATCAATTACCACCAATTTTCTGTTAAATAAAACTTGGACATTTGGTGATAGGGACTTTTCCAAGAAAAGAACATTGAAACAATATGGAAAATTTGTAACATTTAGTTCTCTTGGTGCACTAGTCCAACTAGGAATGGTATTTTATTTAGTTGATGAATATCAATTATCTTATCCTATTTCTTTGATTCTAGCTGTTCTTTCAGCAGCCTTTGGAAATTACATTCTTAACAAAAAATTTACCTTCAAAGAGAAAGTTTGGGGATAAATAAAGAAAAACAAAAAGAGTGACGTTTCGCCTAAATCCTCTATTCAAATGAAGATGAAGATGGAGACGAAAGTCCGGTTTGAGTTGGTACAGATGGGAATTTTTCTCCAATCTGTTGTTCAGCAACAGCAGAAGCTTCTTGAAGAATCTTATCAGTTTCTTCACTTGAAGAATCAGTATCAAGGCTGAATGAGTCCCCTGCCAAGGAGTCCATCATTAATCCATTGAGTGTCTGAGTCATTGCATTCAATTCTGAGTCTGCTTCTGGCATGAATCTTCCAAGTGATGACTTCAATCCCTTCATTGTTGACATCGCTGGTCCAATTGCTACCATTGCATCGCCCAAGTCATGAATAGTTGTCAATCGTAATTGAACTTGTTCCAATGACATTCTTGCATTGCCGAGCATTTTTGTAACTTTACGAATTTCAGCTAATTCGTTTGACAAAACCTTACTTGTGCTAGTATCATGTTGTTGCATTGCAGTCACGATTCTCTTGAAGAGTTGCGCATCTCTTTCGTGCAGTTTTCCTAACATCGAGTCCATCTTACTAATTTGGACTTGAAGTTTATTTACTGCGGTTTGAATTCGTGGTTTTAATGCACCTTGTGGTTGTACTGCATCACGTAATTTGCCAGTTACACTTTGGGTCTCTTGTCGAGCCCAAGTCTTGTCGAAGTTTGGCATGTTGGGTGATTTAGAAATTGATTCTTAATGAGGGGTGTGTATTTAGATCAACTTTAGACTAAATTTAGCTAACAAACTATATGCATGCTCAAGAAATTGACATCGATGGCCAGAATTGCCGTTTTTGATTCAGGATTAGGTTCTTTATCCATAATCAAAGCCATACAAAAGGTCTGTAAGGCGGAGATAATCTATTTTGCTGACCAAAAAAATTTTCCATATGGAAATAAAACAAAAAAACAGTTAGAACAAATTGTAAAAAAATCCATTGACCTACTTGAAAAAAAATTCCAACCAGAGTTAATTGTAATCGGATCAAATACGCCCACAATAATGCTTGAAATAACAAACAAAAAAATTATTGGAGTAAACCCACCAATCAAAGAAGCTGCCCATAAATCGAGTACTAATAATATTGCAGTACTTGCTACAAAAACAGTTGTAAAAAGTAAAAATTTATCAGAATATATAAAAAAATGTAAAATTTCAAAAAAAATTAGGATCCATAAGATTAATGCTTCAAATCTTGTTCAATTAGTAGAATCTGGAAAATTTATTGAAAATAAAAAATATTGTAAAAAAATTATCATAAAATCTTTAAGAGATAATTTTTTAAAAAATAACATAGATGTTGCTACATTATCTAGTACTCATTTACCATTTTTGAAACCAATTTTGGAATTGGAATTTCCAAATATTCAATTTATAGATCCTGCAGAAAGTATTGCTGATAAAATTTTAAAAAAGACTAAAAGTAAACAATCAAAGAGGAATTTATTAAAAATATTTTCATCTGATCAAACTAAAATATTTCAAAATAATTTAAACAATATTGGCATTAAAAACAAAATAAATTTTTTATCTATTTGATTTTTGATTTTCTATATCCATGACTAAATTTTTTATCATAAAGTTTTGAATATTCATAAGATTTTGAATCAATCACGTTACTAATAATTACAATGGCGGTTCTTGTAATTTTTTCATCTCTAATTTTTTTTACGATATCACCTAGTGTGCCTTTAACAATTTTTTGATCTTCCCAACTTGCCCTATAAACTACAGCGACTGGGGTAGATTTTTTGTAGCCACCGGCAAGGGATTCTTTTACTATATCAGAGAGTAGATGAACGCTTAGATAGAAAATTAAAGTTGCCTTGTGTTTTGCCAATTCTGCAATCTTTTCTCTTTTTGGAACCTTTGTTCTAGATTCTGCCCTAGTTACAATAATGGTCTGAGTTACGCCTGGAAGAGTAAGTTGAGTTTCTAATGCCGCTGCTGAGGCTAAAAATGCAGTCACACCAGGTACAACGATGGAGGAAATTCCTTTTTCCTGCAAGTTGTCGATTTGCTCTTTTATTGCACCATAAATTGAGGGATCACCATCATGTAATCTTACAACTAGTTTGTCTTTTTTTGCATTTTTACACAAAATGTCAAAAATTTCTTCTCTTACTAATCCAGCAGCATCATAGAGTTTTCCTTTTTTGCAAAGCTTGAGAATTTTAGGAGGAATTAAAGAACCAGAGTAAACTACGACATCTGCTTTTTGAATTAATTTTTTTGCTTTAACTGTGATTAATTCTGGATCACCTGGTCCACATCCCACAAAGAAAACGTTAGACACGTTTAACCACCAATATTGAAAAGTATTTTGTAGTTAATGTACCATCATTAACTTCACCTAAAGTTAATTTTCTAATTATTTCGTTTTCAGTTCCAAGATCTTGCCCAATTGCAAAAATAGAGTTATCAGGAAATCCAGAATCTTTTAGTAAATCTACTACTTTATCAAAATATCTACCATCTTTCAGGAAAACCATTGTTTCAGAATTTTTGGCAATTTCTTTAACAGTACTTAAGTCATAACAAGATGGAATGATTGAAACTTTTTCTGCACCTTCTGCAATACTAATACCAATTTTTGATGCAAATGTAAAAATTGAAACAATCCCAGGAATTGCACTTATTTTCATAGTTGGATGGTTTATCTTAATTTCTTTATGCATGTACATCCATGTACTATACAAATATGGATCTCCTACTGTAAGATATACTACATTTTTTCCTGACAAAACTTTTTCTGCCATTATTTTGGCATTTTTTTTCCAAGCAGCTTCAAGTAATTCTTTATTTTTGGTCATAGGAAAAATTAATCGTACAATTTCTTGATTTTTAGATTTGTCAATTAAGGATGATACTACAGAAAAAGCAATGCTGGGTCTATCCTCTTTTGAAGCAGGGCACATTATAACATCAGCATTATGAATTGCATTAACAGCCTTAACCGTAAGTAATTCTGGATCACCAGGTCCTACTCCAATTCCTATTAATTCAGGCATGAAAAATATGAATTTCTTCCCAATTAAAAAGCTAGATTAAACTTTGGTTGCTGAAATAATAGTTACAGGATTTCTAGCAAGCATCATTGTTCCTTTAGTTGTTTTTTTACTCTTTGAAATGGTAACCTGAGTTATGTCAACAGAATTAAACTGTAATTTCTCAAGAATATCTAAAACAGAATACAAAGTTTCAATTAGAATAGTTCCAATTACAATCCTTCCACCAGATTTTAGCTTATCTTGACATAATTCTACAATTTCTTTAGTATCTCCGCCGGTACCTCCAATAAAAATAACATCAGCTATTCCTAATTCTAAGATTTTTTCTTTGGCATTACCAAAAATAACTGATACGTTAGAAACTCCAAATTTTTCAATATTTTTCTTTGTTAACTCTATGGCTTTAGAATCATAATCAATGGCAATTACTCTCCCAGTGTTTTCTACTTGAATTGCAGCTTCGATAGTTATAGAACCACTTCCACATCCAATATCAAATATAGTTTGTCCAGGAGTTAATCTTGCCTTACTTAATTGAATAGTTCTTACTTCTTCTTTTGTAATTGGTACTTTTTCAGTTCGTTCAAAAAATTCATCTGGAATTCCAGGAGTTTTATAATTCCACATACATTATCTTCCTTTTGATTTTCTTGTAAAACTAAAGATTAATTCCATTGGAAGCACTTCCTGCATGAACTAGTGTGTAAGTCACAATCCAAGTAAACAAGTACAAGAAAATATAGCTTCCAATACCTTGTGTAACAATTTTTTTCCTATCAGAAGATGGTAATTGCAGTTTCATTCCTTTGGCAATTACTATGGTCCCGGCAAAAATGATAATCATAAAAGCAATTGAAGCCCAACGTCGCTCCTCTCCTTCTATATCTTCAAAAATAAAGGTAGCAGTAGTACCTGCAATAATGGCAAGACTGACTCTTAACCAGAATAACTTGTTTAATTTTCTATCTTTTTCACTTTTTTCAGCTAGGTTTGTTGTAGGTTCAGTTGGAGGAATAACTGATGGTTCATTAGATTCAGTTTCTGGAGTTTCCTCGGGTTTATTCTCAACAATTTCTTCTTTAGAATCTTCAGGCTGGGAAGTAGGTTCTGAGGTTTTCTTTTTGTGTTTTGCCAAGGAAATTTCTAGTGTGTCTCAAGTAATCCTCGTTTAATATCTTTGGTAAGAAAATATGCATAAAGAACAGCAACAATATAATTTCCCATACAGAATATCTTGTTATGACACTTGCAGGCATAGAGCTAAATTATCTTGTTAATAAAATTTCAGAAGAAGTTCAAGGCTACTATGTGAGTAATATCTGGGGAATTACCAAAGACAGCATATTATTCAAATTACACCATCCAGAAAAATCTGATATTTTTATGATGATTTCAACCTCAGGAGTTTGGATAACATCAGTAAAAATCGATCAGATTGAACCCAATAGATTATTGAAAAGATTACGAAGTGATCTTCTTAGATTCAAAATAACAAAAATTGAACAAAAAGGATCTGAAAGAATTGCATATTTTACATTTGCAGGATTTGATAAGGAATTTGTAATTATTGGTGAATTTTTTGGAGATGGGAATATTTTGCTTTGTAATGATGAAATGAAAATTCTTGCTTTGCAACACGCTATAGATGTAAGACATAGAACACTAGGGGTTGGAATGACATATGCAACTCCACCATCAAGTGGGTTAGACATTTTTAATATTTCAGAATTAGATTTTGAAGATCTTAAAAAATCAGAATTAATTGCTGGAAAATGGTTTGGTCGTACTTTGGGTTTACCAAAAAAGTATGTGGAGGGAATATTCGAGTTATCAGATGTTAATTCTAAAAAAATTGGGAAAGATCTGAATGATGATGAAATCAAAAAAATCTTTCACACAACTAGTACAATTGTAACAAACGTAACCAAAGGTAATCATGATCCCATAATTATTCGAAATGAAACATCAGAAGTAATACCTATCAAATTAGGAGAATCAGATGGAAAAATTTCTTCAGTAAATAGTTTCATGGAAGGATTGGATACTGTTTTTACCGAAAATATCGTAGAAAAAGGTAGATCAATTCAAACCGGTGAATCTGATAAAAAAATTAAGGAACTTGAAACTCAAATTTCTGAACAAGAAAAGGCCATAGAAACAGTCAAGGAAAAATCAAAATATGTAACAAACTTGGCAAATTCCCTATACGTTATAGTATCAAAAGGAATGGTTTCGATAGAAGATCCCAACGCTCAGAGTATTCTAGAAGAAAATAATGCAAAATTATCCAAAGAAAAAGGAATTTCTTTGATTGTAATTAAAGATGAAAAAATCAAAATTAATCCAGAAGCATCGTTACAATCAATTGCCTCAGTACTTTTTAACGAAGCAAAACGTCAATCTGGTGCAATTAAGTCAATAGATCAAATTAAAAATAAAACAAAGAAAAAACTTGAGAAACTAAAAAACAGAACAGAGGCTTCAACGCAGGAGATTATAGTTTCTGAAGTTAGAAAAAAAAATTGGTATGAAAGGTATAGATGGTTTTTTACATCAGATGATATGCTTGCAATAGGAGGAAGAGACGCTCCATCAAATTCAGCAGTTGTTAGAAAACATCTTGGAAAAAATGATAAAATTTTTCATGGAGACATTTTTGGATCTCCATTTTTCATACTAAAAGATGCAGAAAATCCTTCTACAAACAGTATGAATGAGGTTGCTCATGCTACTGTATGCTTTAGTAGAGCTTGGAGAGAAGGAATGCATGGAACAAATGCATTTTGGGTAAATCCTGAGCAAGTAAAAAAATCAGCTCCTAGCGGACAATTTCTTCCAAAGGGTTCGTTTACTATTGAAGGAAAAAGAAATTTTGTGAATATACCATCATTGAAGTTAGCAGTAGGAATTATTCCTCAAGATGATCATTACCTCTTAACTTCTGGCCCTCCAGAAACTATTAAAAAAAATTCTCTTTGTTATGCAATTATCGAACCTCATGGTTTAGAAATGCCTGAAGTGGCCAAAAAAATTAAATTAGAATTTTCAAAACTTGAAGAAGAGATTACAAAACAAATCAACTTAGATGATTTTGTGCGTGCTCTTCCAGCTGGACAAAGTCAAATTAAAGAAGTGAGTTATGGAGATGCCTCCTGAAAAAGCAAATGAGCCAACATTTTTTGTTGATGCTATGTTAGGAAATATTGCAAAAAAATTGAGGTTAATGGGGTATGATTCAATGTATTTTTCGAGTATTAACGATGATGAATTGATACAATTAGCAAAAAATGATAAACGAATTATTATTTCCAGAGATGAAGATTTGGTAAGAAAATCCATAAAAAATGGGATAAAGTCAATTCTTACAAAAAATTCTACAGAAATTGAACAATTTCGTGATATAATAAAAAAATCAAATTTAAAAATAATTGAAATAAATGGTGATAGAGCAAGATGTCCAAATTGCAATTCTAAAACCCAATCAATTGACAAAAAAAATATTCTTCAAAAAATTCCCATCAAAGTTTTAGAGTATAATGATAGATTCTGGGAGTGTAAGAGTTGTAATCAAATTTTTTGGGAAGGCACACATATAAAAAATCTGCAAAAATTTGTTGGTGAATTAAATGAAAGATAATGTCAACATCTCGGAAAAAGATGGTCAAATTCTTGTAAAAACTGCGAGGATGGTTGTTACTGATTATCTAAAGAATGGATCAAAAACAGAATTAGGAAAAAAATTCCAAGAAGATTTTTCGTTTAATTCTGGAGTTTTTGTCACCTTGAATAATCCATTAGGACTGCGTGGTTGTATAGGATATCCGCTGCCTGATAAAAAATTGTTTAACGCTCTTGAAGAAGCAGCCATATCTGCAGCTACAGAGGATCCAAGATTTCCTCCAGTAAAATTTGAAGAACTTGATTCAATAACTTTTGAAGTAACTGTTCTTACACCTCCTACAAAAATTGAAGTAAGTGACTCTCAGGAATATTTATCTAAAATTAAAATCGGGCAAGATGGACTAATTGTCAAATATGGCTACAATTCAGGATTACTTTTGCCACAGGTTCCAGTTGAATATGGCTGGAATGAGAAGGAATTTCTTGAATACACCTGTGAAAAAGCTGGGTTACCTAAGGAATATTGGCAAAAGGAAGACGTTGAAATTCTAAAATTTGAGGGTATTGTCTTTAAAGAAAAAGATCCCAATGGAGAGATTATTCAAGAAAAGTTATTGGATTAGAAGATTCAGTATCGAGTAATATTTTCTTTCCATTTTCAAGTGAGGAGAATTCTTCTTCAGTTATTGTAACAAGTGGAATATTTGCTAATGCACATCCAGTTGCGACAGTGAGGTCAACCTTTTTGCAGATCATTGCAATTGGTGCTGAATTATTTGACTTTATGGAGTAAATCGTGTACGCTCCTACACTGCTACCAACGCCATTTGGAAATACCAAAATGGTATCTTTGACTGATTTTTTAAATAGATCATGATGTTCGTCGTTTATAATTCCAGTTTTTTTATCTACAGTTCCAAGAAAGTTTATTGGATTTTGAGATTTTAAAATTGTACCTTTAACTTTTCCTTTTACTAGAATTTTTTTCATTTGGTTTCATCTTCGATAATTTCAGATAATGATTTGAGATTTACATCAACGCCGTTTGAATTTTTAAGATAATATGCACCTTTGATGCTGTTGGTTGTTACTCCATCAACTTCTTCTTTTTTAATTAATGGAGTTAGACAAGTGCAACAATCTGAAAGAATTTCACATCCTGCTTGTTCTAGTTTGTTTGTATGTCCTAATTTTGTTGCTTGTTCTTTAACAGTTCTAGGACAAAATATCATACATCTTTTTTTAAACGAACGCCCTTTGAGTCTTATAGCTAAATCAGATATTTCTTCTAATCCCAATTGAGGACTTCCAAGTGTGATTAAATCACCTTTTTCGCATGTATTTAATTCATCATAAACTTTATTCATCTCACTTTCATCAAAATCAACTTTTTCAGATTCTGAATCATCCTCATCAAAATTGAATTTTGCACATGTCCCAGAAGTGCCCATGCCTCCGCAAAGTGATTTGCAGCTACGCCGATCCATTTGCCCTATGCCAGAGATATTTACTGATTCATCGCCCACCTTTCCAGCAAAAAATCCTAGCATTCCATAAGTCAGTTCATTTGGATTGTCAATCTTCATTCGTATTGTGAGTTTGGGTGAGGTTTCTTTTCGTAGTGAAGAATACGGACTTTTACCAGTTAGGGCACTTGCTAAGGCACTAAATGCACTTTCTTTGTTAGTTTTTAAATTATCAAAAGAGTTAGCATGAATTGCTGCATTACTTTCAGCAAATGATACTTGAGTTCCTTCTTTTGGAATATCAAAAATTTCGTATGGAATGCACGAAAATGAAGGAATGACGCCCATTGTTTCATATGATTGTTTTATGGATAGTTGCTTTGAGATAAAATTATCATCTAAATTATAATTTGAGACATTATCAATATCAAATCCCATAGGATTAAGACTAGTCTTCACCCTTACTCTTGCATCCTTACTAATGCTAGAGAGGAATTCTTCACCTGCATCCCCGATTGTATTATAATTAACTCCAGAAAGATGGGCCCATTCTATAGGAACAAGTTTTTCTGCATCAGTTGCTTCACCTGTTGCAACTAAAATTCTGTATGCTGTCTGCATGGTTTCACCTTGTTCACCTTTTAATGCAGATTCTTCTTCTCTGGTAAGTTCCATTAATAGTGGTTGATTATTACAGTATTAAAAATGATTGACAAACTTCAATGTTTACAAAGCTGCTTTTTCACGTAGAGGTGATTAACT
This sequence comes from Nitrososphaerota archaeon, assembly GCA_030611185.1. Classification (GTDB taxonomy): domain Archaea; phylum Thermoproteota; class Nitrososphaeria; order Nitrososphaerales; family Nitrosopumilaceae; genus Nitrosomaritimum. The sequence goes on along the minus strand of JAUWQG010000008.1, from coordinate 268 downwards.
TGGTAACATTTTGGGAACAACTCATGTAGAGGCATCAAACTTTTAGTTCAACACCGCAATTGGGTTTTGAAATCAGTTAACATCAATTAACTGATTAAAAATGGAGAAGTATTTCATGAGTAAAAATTTGTATAAAAAATTGCTAGTCATATTTCATGAGGTTTTTTTCCTCAAGTAAACTATGAAGATTGTGAACTGAACGATGTACATCTTTTTCGTTTTTAGCACCTGCACATACTAATTTGCCAGAAGAAAATACCAGAATTAC
>JAUWQG010000114.1 GCA_030611185.1 Nitrososphaerota archaeon | reverse complement strand
AAATTGTTGAATTGATACTTTCAGAATCTAAAAAAATTGTTAGAATGGCAAAGGGAATAATTATTGTTGAAACAAAAAACGGATTCATCTGTGCCAATGCGGGTATTGATGAAAGTAATATTAAAAATGGTTTTGCGACTCTACTTCCAATAAACTCTGATTATTCAGCAGAAAAAATAAGCAAACAAATCTCAAAGATTTGTGGAAAAGAGATTGCTGTGATTATTTCTGATACTTTTGGCCGACCACTTCGAATGGGTCAAACTAACTGTGCCATTGGAATTTTCGGCTTTAACCCTATTTTGGATTATGAGGGGACCCGTGATAGTTTTGGGAATATTTTACGTGTGACTGCTATCGCTATAGCTGATGAAATTTGCTCTGCAGCAGAATTGGTAATGAAAAAAACTACAAAGTGCCCTGTGGTAATTATACGTGATTTTGAATACAAAAAAGAAATCTCTTCAATTAATCAATTGATTCGGCCAGAACAGGATGATCTTTTTCGATAAACCTAATGTTTGTCAAAATAGGATAAGCTAATCTAAAGTAGATTTTAATATGACAAAACGTGCATAATGAATTAGAAATACAATGTCTGAATCCAATGAAAAAAAATTAGATTGCACTGGATTATTTTGTCCTGAGCCTGTTTTTCGAACTAAAATAGAGATTGAAAAAATGCAAGTTGGACAAGAATTAACCGTTTCTGCAGATGATCCTGCAGCAGAAGAAGATATTTCAAGATGGGTTAACCGAAATGGTCATGAACTTTTAGATATGAAAAAAGACGGCGACACAATTACATTTCAAATTAAAAAGGTGAAATAACCATATGGCTACCAAAGCCGTTACTGGTGCTGATACTCTAAACCGAATTGGAAATACTCCTCTTGTACAATTAGATTCACTTACTAATGAGAAGGTTACATATTTTGCCAAACTTGAAGGACACAATCCTTTTGGATCTGTAAAAGACAGAGCAGCTTATTGGATGATAAAAGATGGTGAAGATAGAGGCATTCTGACCAAAGGAAAAAGTATCATAGTAGAACCAACATCTGGCAACACTGGAATTGCTTTAACTGGAATTGCAAATTTGTTAGGTTACAAAGTTGAAATTGTGATTCCTGAAAAAGCTAGCAACGAAACCAAGGACATTATTAGAAATCTAGGAGCCAAAGTCTTTGAAACCAGTGATGATTTATGTCCGAAAGTTGGCGCTGGTACTGATCAAAGCATTGCTCTTGCCACATCGATTGCATCATCAAGACCTGATACCTATTATTCCCCAAACCAATATGCCAATGAAGCTAATTTTAAAGGACATTATGTTGGAACTGGACCTGAAATTTGGAAACAAACTGAAGGTAAGATAACTCATTTCTTTACGGGTGTTGGCACTGGCGGAACTATTACGGGGATAGGTGCTTACCTTAAAGAAAAAAATCCTGATATTAAGATCATCGGATGTCAACCACAGCAAAACCATTTGATTCAAGGTTGGAGAAACTTTGAAGAGTCTGCAAAACCTGATTTGTTTTTGAAAAGAGAAGAAGTGGTTGATGATTGGGTATCAGTAGATAACAAAGAGGCATTTTCTGTTGTAAAAGAGGTTTTTGCTAAGGATAAACTGCTCATCAGCCCATCTTCTGCTGCAGTATATGCCTGCATGAAAAAATATCCTATTGAGGGAAATGGTTGTGTTGTTGGAATATTTGCTGATGATGGTAGAAAATTCAAAAGTGTGTATGATGAACAAAAAGTAATGTCTGCTGAAGAATTTGATGCAAACTTGAAAGAAGCAAAACACATGTCTGAATTGGCTTATTAAATTAAAATTTTGTTGCTTTAAAAATATTTTTCATAAATCTCTTTGAAAAAAATATTCATGCGTTTTTCATGATTTAGACAATCATTGTTTGATTTGAGCAATTGGTCTCTTATTTCCTTACTCCATTTACTCTGTTGTTTGTCCTTTAGGTTCATACTTGATGGATTTTGTTTTACTTTTTCCATATCTTCTAATACTTTTTCTCCTAGTTGTTGGAGTTTACTTATTCTTAAAAGAAACACACCTGATTGTTCTTCAGTTACTAGATTCATCAAAGAATAAGCTTGAGTGAAATATTCTGTAACTTTATTGTGTTATTTTTCATATTCTTGAATTCGTTTAGCCCAATATTTTTCTGATGGGTTGTCTTTAATTTTAAAATCATATTGAAATTTTGATAATTCTACTCCTAGTTTCTCTAGTTTTTCACCATATTCTTTTTTAGTTTTTTTAGAATCCATAAGTTTTGTCATCCTTTAGCAAAATACCTTGTATTGTATTTTACACTATCTTCCATCATTTATCCTTAGTATAATTTTAAAATTTTGTAAAATTATGATTGTTCTGTTAGATACTTGTCAACATCAATTGCTGCCATACAGCCAAAACCTGCAGCTGTGATGGCTTGCCTATAAATTCTATCATGGACATCTCCTGCAGCAAAAACCCCTTCAATGTTTGTATGGGTTTTATTTTTCAAAACAATGTATCCTTCATCATCTAAATCTATTTGATTTTTGAATAATTTTGTATTTGGTTCGTGCCCAATTGCCACAAAAAGACCGCCAACATCAAGAGTTGTCTCCTCATTTGTTTTGATATTTTTTATTACTCCTTGTTGCATTTTTTGGTCTCCTTTAATGTCAATTACTTCTGAATCCCAATGAAATTCTATTTTTTCATTATTCAAAGCTCTTTCTTGCATAATTTTACTTGCGCGTAATTCACTTCGTCTATGAACTAGATGTATTTTGGTTGCAAATTTGGTAAGAAATGTACCTTCTTCAATTGCAGAATCACCCCCACCTACCACAATCAATTCTTGATTTCTAAAAAATGGTCCATCACAAGTTGCACAATAAGAAACACCTTTTCCTGCAAATGTTTGCTCACCTTCTAAACCTAATTTTCTTGGATTAGCTCCTGTTGCAATTATTACAGCTCTTCCTTCATATTCTTCAGAATCTGTCAGGATCTTGAATGGACTATTTCGAAAATCGACATTAACTACTTCATCATCTACAATAGTTGTACCCATACGCTGTGTTTGTTTTCGCATCTCTATCATTAAATCCGGACCCATGACTCCTTTTTCAAAACCAGGATAGTTTTCTACTTCTGTAGTGTTTACTAGCTGTCCTCCTGGCAATATTCCTGATAATATCAAAGTGTCATATCCAGCTCTAGAACAATATATTCCGGCTGTATATCCAGATGGACCAGCTCCAATAATTACTACATCAAATTTTGTTTTCTTTATTTCTGGTATTTTTGGTGAATCATCCTTCTTCTCAAGGACAGTTGCACCAGAATCTGCTGCCATCATGAAAATCCTTTGTAGATTTCATTAATTTAAGTGATAGACCTAATGTGCTGGTGCTCATTTTAGTAAATTATGATCGATCAATTAAAAAATTTCACCCCATTTCTTTTCTACCAAAAATAAATAATCAAGCAGGAATCAAGTCCTACTCCCTATCGCCCGATTCTGATTAGGCTTGATTTCTTAATATTTTAAGAAAAATTCTCAACTTTGTAAGATATTTCGCATTTATAGCTCATCAGGGGTTGATCTTAGATCTTTTAGTCAAAATCTGAAAAATGAGTATGCGATATCTATTGCAATTTTTAATAAATTGGGATATTGGTTCTACTTGAAAATAGTAAGTTTTTTATGAAAAGATCCTATAAAAAACTTAGAAAAATGTTAAAACCCACAATTATTGCAATTTCATT
>JAUWQG010000131.1 GCA_030611185.1 Nitrososphaerota archaeon | reverse complement strand
CTGTTTTTCTGCAACTATCAAGTGCATATGGAATTTCCCAGTGATTTTTAGGATTTGTTCTTGCAGTTACACCATCAAAGGAAAGATACAAGTTGTTACATCCAGCAAGTCTAACTTCTCTTGCAGCTTCTGGATCCATGGCATGTCTAATACCATTTGTGTTCATTTGAATATGATCAACTCCTTCTTCTTTCATTATTTTAATAAGATCACTGATGTCTTCTCTCAGCATTGGTTCACCGCCAGTAATTTGCATAGAGTTTCCAGGGATTGGTCTTTCAGCTTTTAATGTCTTCATCATTCCTCTTACTTGGTCATGATTTGGTTCATACATGTAAGCACCCTCTAGACCTTTCTTTACATAAAAGAAACAATACCAACATGTCAAATCACATCTGTTAGTAACAATCATGTTTGCCAATCCACTGTGAGACAAGTGGTTTGAGCATAATCCACAATTGTTTGGACATGAACATTTGTCAATCATTACATTTGGAGAATGAGCTCCTTTTCCATCTACCCAGTATGTACTGAATTTTTTGTACATTTGATAAGAGCCAAAGTATAACTCCTCACATTCTCCGTGAGTTGGACAAATTTTTGACATGAAGACTTTGTCATCTCTTTCAAAAACTTCAGCATCTAAAATCATGTTACAGTCAGGACAGATACTTTGAGTAAATCTGATAGTAGATTTCTTACCTAGATTCTTTGTTGATTGATTAGAAATCTGAATTAATGCCATTGTATAATTGAAAACTTTCTCAAATAGTATATAATCCATTTCACACTAGCCCCCGTATGGAATTTAGGTTATAGGCATATCTGATTTAAATACCAAAACCAATCGATTAGATCGCATGAACATTTCTGATAAAACCAGGAGATCTTTAGAGAAAATTGGATTAACCAGTTATGAAATAAGGACATTTACTTCTTTACTGAAAAATGGAGAGTTAACAGCATCTGATCTTAGTCAAAAGTCAGGAGTTCCATATTCAAAAATTTATGAGGTGTTAGGAACACTAGAAGAGAAAGGTTGGATAGGTTCAGATAATTCAAGACCAACAAAATACTTTGCAAAATCACCTTCTACGGGATTAGAAACTACAAAACAAAAGATGGAAAGAGATTTTTCAAAAAATCAAAATGTAATTTTAAATGAACTAGTTCCTTTATATGAAAAAAGTGGTACCAGCGAGAAACCAGATATTTGGGTACTTTCTGGTGCAATGAACATTACTACAAAAATTTTAGAAATGGTTGATTCCTGCAGAAATGAAGTAATGATTGCAGTTCCTGAAGCAGGACAAGATTTAGTTAAATTGGCTTTACCAAAACTAAGATTACTTCATGATAAAGGAGTAGAAATTACTCTTCTTACTTCAGATAAAATGGATAAAGAAGCAATAACTGCTATCAAAAGAGTGGCAAATGTAAAAATCAAAAAAGGATTGTTTGGAGGAGGAATAATTTCTGATAAGAGATATGTTGTAATTTTACTGGGTCCCGAACGAGGAGAAGCAAATTCAAGTGAAATAGTTGCTATTTGGGCAGATCATGCTGGATTGGCGGTATTTGCAAGAGAATATTTTGAATATTTATTAAAAGACTCAAAGAAGGTATGATATGGACGTACTAGATGACGAAACTCTGTTTGTTGGGACTGCAGAAGCTGAACACGTTGAGATGTATCTAAAAGCTATTTGGCACATTAAAGAAAGAGGTGGAGATGTAAAAATAAGCACCATTGCTAAAATGCTAAACGTAAGACAACCAAGTGTTGTGCAAATGTTAAAAAAACTAAATGAAAAGAATTTGGTAAACTACAACAAGGCAGGTGTTTTTCTTACTAAAGAAGGGGAGAAGGTTGGTTCTAGTATGATGAGAAATAGTAGACTATTAGAAGTTCTCATGGATAGTGCACTAAAGGTGGAAATTGATGAGGAAATGGTGTGCGGTATTGAACACCATATGAATAAACAATTTACTGATGCTCTATGCACAATGTTGAAACACCCTAAAAAATGCCCCCACGATCATGAAATTCCAATGGGTGAATGTTGCCAAGTACAAACACAAGATTAATTTTGAGAATATTTGATTATCCTAAAAGATATATCATCTGTTAAGTTACAATAACTATGGCATGTTTTTGTGGTTGCGAAACTTATCAAAAAAATGATGATGGCTACAAAGTTGCTTGTGTAAAGTGTGGGCATGGCCTTCAAAATCATGATGATGCCTTTAGAGATGCTGCAAGGAAAAATGAATCACAGAGTCAGAAGAGAGACGTAGACTTTGGATAATTTAATTATTCACCAATAATTTTTACTAAAACTTTTTTTGGCCTACGTCCATCAAATTCGCCATAAAAAATTTGTTCCCATGGGCCAAAATCCAATTCATTTTTAGTAATTGCCACAACAACTTCTCGTCCCATGATCTGTCGTTTTAAATGAGCATCTGCATTATCCTCACCGGTTTTGTTGTGATCATATTGCTCTATTGGTTCATGTGGTGCAAGTTGCTCTAACCAATTTTCATAATCCTGATGTAAGCCACTTTCGTTATCATTTATGAAAACACTAGCAGTGATATGCATTGCATTTACAAGACACAATCCTTCATCGATTTTACTTTTAGTAACTAATTTTCTAATTTCAGGCGTAATGTTAACAAAGGCTCGTCTAGTTTTTACATTAAAAACAAGGTATTCTGTTAGAGATTTCACGAATTAAAACAATCATTCTGTCATAAAAATTCTAAGAGCAGGCTCAGAACTCAAGATCCTCATCATCAATCATAGGGATAAAAACATCACTGCCTGCAAAGCAAAATTTGTCCTGATACTAATTGAGTCTTTCAAGAAGCTTGATAAATGGCCAATTGCTCAATCTTTCAAAATGGTTACAATTGACATGGCAACTTCATTGGAAAGTTTTAGGAGATTTGTTATATCAAGTACCTGTAAATCATATGCCCCAAGAAGTTATCTAGAAGATAATGAGGTTTTTGCAGAAAGAGAAGAGAGTCTTGGTTCAATCTATGTGGAAGCTGCAGATAAAGTTACTTTAAAAAAAATTCGAGACATTACTTTTGTTAATGGAAGAGATGTACTTGGAATAATCTACAATTCAAAAAGTGGTAATACTTCATTAAAGTGGCGTCAAATCAAAAGAGATAATGGAAAAGTTACAGGAGAGGCTTCTTCAAACTCTTTAACAAATTTGGCTGAATCCGGTGTTCTTACCTTAGATTGGGTAGAAAATTATCT
>JAUWQG010000168.1 GCA_030611185.1 Nitrososphaerota archaeon | reverse complement strand
ATCAAATAAGTAAATCCAATAGCCATTAGAGCACTCCCAGGAATCGTGATTATCCATGCAAATACAATTTGTCTGCCTACACTCCATCTTACTGCACGAAAGCGTCTTGAAGCTCCAGCACCCATAATTGTGCCCGTAATTGCATGAGTGGTACTTGCAGGAATTCCAAAAACGGCAAAAATTGCCAACATCAAACCCCCTCCAGTTTCAGCTGCAAATCCTTGATATGGCTTTAGTTTTGCTACTTTAACTCCTAGAGTCTTTATGACCTTATAGCCTCCAAAGAAGGTTCCAAGTCCCATTGCAGTAGCTGCTGCAAAAATTACCCAGATAGGCATTTCAAGCTCAGGAATCAACCCTGCTGAAAACAGGATTAAAACTATAATTCCCATGGTTTTTTGGCCATCATTTGCGCCGTGGGTAAGGGCAAACCAAGCTGAAGAAATTATTTGTAACCTACCAAAAGTTTTGTTTACTACTGCAGGTCTACGATTTGCAAATATTGTAATTATAAGTCCCGTTAACAAAAATCCAACAATAATTCCTCCAACAGGGGCAATAACTATTCCTGCAAATATTTTTGTCAAACCATCATAAACAAGTGTTGCCCCACCTGCAATACCTGCGCCCATAATTCCACCAACTAAAGAGTGACTGTTAGAAATGGGCAAGCCGAAATAAGTGCACAGAGAACTCCAACCTATAGCACCAGCTAATCCTCCAATAATCATGTAAACTGTAATATCATCAGGACTAACAATTCCTTTTGCAATTGTAGTAGCTACTGCAACACCAAAAATAAAAGGTCCAACAAAATTCATAGCTGCAGATAATGAAACTGCTTGTAATGGTTTTAGCACACGGGTTCCAATAACTGTTGCAACAGAATTTGCTGAATCATTAAACCCGTTTACAAAATCAAAGATTAATGCTACAATTATGGCTGCAATCGCAATTTCTAACATAAATTTAACCTAGGTATATTTCAAAACTATATCTTCAATGACATCTGCAACATCTACACATCTATCTGATGCAGTTTCCATTGTTTCATAGATGTCTTTAAGTTTGATTATATGGATTGGGTCAGTAGTAGTAAAGAGTTCTTTTATTGCATCTCGATATAGATCATCTACTACGTGTTCTATATCACTAGTATTTCTGCAATGATCAATCATATCTTGAGGATTTTTGATACGTTGTAATTTTGATATCATGTACTGGACTTCTTTTGTTGCCTTTACAAGTTCATGTGCTATTTCCAATGAATATGGAGGAATTTCCGTAATTTGATAACTTTGAAATCTAGCTGCGATACCATCCATAAAGTCAATCACATCATCGATTTTTGAGGCTATTCTCTGCATGTCTTCTCGATCTAGAGGAGTGATGAAGGTCTTGTTTAATTCTGAAAAAATTTCACGTGTAAGAAGATCTGCCTCTTTTTCTAGTGCATGTATTTTTTTTGGATATTCTTCATTTTTAAGATCGGAGAATAAAACTACCAAAGCTTCTGAGGTCTCAACCCCTTTTTTTGCAAGATTATCAAGAATTGTTAAGAGTTGTTTCTCATTGGATTTAATCCAAGATAGCCATTGTCCCATGATGATTCAAACATAAAATAGCAGTTAATCATAACGCACATACAATCTATGGTTCTATATAGTAACATTAGGAAAGTAGTTACAAAAAACTTCAAGAAATTTTAATTAAATTATTTGTCTTGTGCGATCAATACATTTGAGATACATATAGATGAAAAATAAAGAAAATTTTTGATTTTATTGGAATGATACCTGAATGAATCTAAAATTAATTTTAGTTTACAATAAAAAATTAATCTACTTTACATAGAATCCCGGATCCCAATCATGGGTGTCTCTAAGATCACTGGTACTGACAGTTTGTGATTTGTAACCACTTTGAAACATCATATCATAGATAGGATTGTTAGGATGATACCCTTGACACTCAAAGTCAAAGGTATTCTCCAATGCAAATTGTCCTTTGATGTAATTTTCCTCTTTGTTCATAGCAGAGCCAATATCATAGTCTACAACACGGCAATTGGAATAATTGAATCCACGTACCAGTTCTCCATTTACAAGGTTTACATCAACTTCAAAAAGCTCTGTCATAAGATTGGCACCTGAAATACTTTGAAGTTTAAGATTATCATCTACTCTTTTGTATAGTAAAGGATAATCCCCAACAATTCCTTCTAACTCAAAAGTGGGATTTGCCTTTGAAAGGACATCTCCCTGTTTGAATATTGGAAATTCTAATTTTTCTATCCCATTATTGAATGTCAATGTAGTCATCACTCGAAGTCCATTCGCCATTTGCAAATTCTCATTTGATTGCTCATTTTCCATTAAAGAGATTCTATCCCTGGGAGTATCACTAAAAATCTGCTCATAATTTTTATTCACAGGTTTCAAACCAGCACAATCAAAATCAATTTCATTTACGATAGCAAACCCACTTTTTCCGGTAAATCCTTCTTCTTT
>JAUWQG010000102.1 GCA_030611185.1 Nitrososphaerota archaeon | reverse complement strand
ACCACATCAAAAATGACAAACATCAAAATGTAAGCATAATACTGCATCATGAAATGAGTTCGTCCTTCACCAGTTGGAACTTGGCCACACTCCATCGGCAAAAATTTTACTGGATTACTTCTTTTTCGGGGAGAAAGCATTCTTGAAATTACTAGCGCAGGTGCCATTGCAACTACTGCAAATCCAAACATCAATACAACGGTACTGTAATTGCCCGCTAATTCCCCGACCAATTTAGCTTTGAACCCAACTTTTTGTATAAAAAGGTATGCACATTTTTTTATTTTATTTAGAAAAAATTGATTTTTGCAAACTACTTAATAGGATAATAATTAAAAGCGATCATGTCATCTGATATAGGAGAGATAGCTCCAAACTTTGAACTTCCCGATACAGATCTGAAGATGCGGACTTTGGATGAATTCAAGGGAAAGAAAATCGTTTTGTCATTCATAGTTGCTGCAAGTTCTCCAGTTTGTGAAGCCGAGCTGTGCACTCTAAGAGATTCTTGGCAAGAAATTTCAGATTTAGGTGCACAAATCGTAGCCATTAGTAATGATGGCCCATTTGCAAATAAAGCATTTGCAGAAAAACACAACTTTAATTTTCCATTATTGGGAGATTATAACAGTAAAACCATTCGCGATTACGACATATTAATGCAAGATTTGCTTCACATCAAAGATTACAATGCTGCAAAACGTTCTGTTTTTGTAATAATGGAAGACGGAAAGATTGGTTACAAATGGGTTTCAGAAGATCCATTAAAAGAACCGAACTATGAAGAAATCAAAAACTTTTTAAAATAAAAAATTCTTTTTTATTCTATATCTGCGACAGGATCGCCTTTTGCGACTGTTCCACCTTCTTTTATTTTGATAGATTTTATAGAGCCATCTTTGTGAGCTTTGACAGCTACTTGCATTTTCATAGACTCTAAAGTACAAACAACATCTCCTTTCTTAACAGAATCCCCATCAGCAACTGCAATTGATACAACTTTTCCCGGAATTTGGCTTTTCAAAGATAATTGTGCGTTACCTGAACCACCTCCGCCAGTGTTTTTATAAACAATTTCATCAAAGTGAGCATTTGTGTTTAGAGTGATTGGGACATTATCTATTACAAGATTCATTTCATTTGTGGATTGTTCAAGATATTTTGCTCTGTGATAATTTTGATCTAAAATAAATTCAATTCCTTTTGAATTCATATTTATAATTTTTAATTTATGTTCGTCATCATTGATTTTAATTACGTATTCATTATTACCAAGATTTTCTGTAATCTTTCCTTCAAATGATTTTTCAATATCTGGTATTTTATAATCCATAAATCATCAACCCAATTTATTTTTCCAATTAGAATTGTTACCAACACGAGTTTGTATACGGCTTTTAAAGTATTCAGAATAAATAATTGCAGCAGCTAATGCTGCGTCACTTTTTTCTTCTTTTTCTTTCTTGAGATCTTTTGTCAATCTTTCAATCATGTCATGACGCTTAAGAAAATCAGTTGAAAGTTCTCCATTTTTGTATTCATCTGAATTTAGAATTGTTTTATAGAGAGGGATTGAAGTTTCAACTCCTTGAATGTAAAAATCATTTAATGCCGAAAGCATTCGAGTTCTAGATTCCTCAAAGGTTTGACCCCATGTACAGAGTTTTGCCATAAGTGAGTCATAAAATGGAGAAACTGAACATCCAGGAAATAGATAAGTATCACATCTAACACTTGGTCCTGCTGGAATTGTTACATCAGGGACAGGTCCTGTAGAAGGGGCAAAGTCTAAGAATGTATCTTCTGCGTTAATTCTGCATTCTATTGCGTAACCGTTCATTTTTAGATCACTTTGCTTGAATGGAATTGGTTCTCCATTTGCAATATCTAATTGCAATTTGACCAAATCTAACCCTGATACAAGTTCCGTGATGGGATGTTCTACTTGTAATCTAGCGTTAATTTCAATAAAATAAAATTCGCCATTATCCGCTCGAAGAAATTCAGCAGTTCCCAAGTTAGTATAGTCAACTGCATCAGCTGCTCTACAAACTATTTCACCTATACGGGCTCTTGTTTCATCATCAACTGCTGGTGATGGAGTTTGCTCAATTAATTTTTGGTTACGTCTCTGAATGGAGCATTCTCTCTCAAAGATGTGAACGGTGTTACCGTGAGTGTCTCTAGCCATTTGATATTCAATGTGTCGTGTTTTTTCAAGAAATTTTTCTACAAGAATGGCAGACTTTCCTACAGCTGCAATAGATTCTCCTGTAACAGATTCATAGCCTTCATGTAATTCTTTATCATTAGTTACTATTCTAATTCCACGACCACCACCACCATAAACTGATTTTAACATTACAGGATAACCAATTTTATTTGCTATTTTTTCTGCATCATCAGCATCTTTTACTAGGCCAGGACTACCAGGTACAGTTGGAACATCTGCTTTTAGCATTGCATCTTTACATTTCATTTTATCACCGCAAAGATCCATTGAATCTGCAGATGGGCCAATGAAATTAATTTTATTTTTTTCACATAGTCTTGCAAAGTCATCGTTTTCAGATAGAAAACCATAACCTGGGTGAACAGCATCTGTACCAGACGATAGCATAACTTCCATAATTTTTTCTTGGTTAAGATATGATTTTGCAGGAGCTGCCTCCCCAATATGATATGCCTCAGTAGCTTGTTTTACATGCAAGGAATTACGATCTTCATCAGAATAAACCGCAACTGTTTTGATTCCCAGTACTTTACATGTTCTAATTACACGTAAGGCAATTTCTCCTCTATTTGCGATAAGAACTTTTTCAATCATTTTAAATCATAAATTGATGTTTCCGTGTTTTCTTGGAAGTTGTTTTTCTCTTTTGTTTTCAAGCATCTCAAGTGCTTTAATTAACATGGGTCTTGTTTCAGCTGGATCAATTACATTATCAACAGTTCCATGAGATGCTGCAACATATGGATTTTCAAATTTTTCTGCAAATTCGTCAATTAATTGTTTTTTAAGAGATTCTGGATCTTTAGCGTTTTGAAGGTCTTTTTTATACATGATTTTTACGGCTGCTTCTCCACCTAAAACTGCACATCTAGCAGTAGGCCATGCATAATTAATATCAGTTCTAAGATTTTTACTTCCCATTGCAATGTACGCACCACCATATGCTTTACCAATAACTAGCGTGATTCTTGGAACAGTAGCTTCGCAAAATGCATAGAGGAGTTTACTTCCATGTCTAATGATTCCATTATGTTCTTGATTAGAACCAGGCATGTAACCAGGTGTGTCTACTAAAGTGATAAGGGGTATGTTAAAGGCATCACAGAATCGGATAAAGCGTGCTGCCTTATTTGATGAATCAATATCAAGTGCACCTGCCAGATACATGGGATTATTTGCAACAAATCCTACAACTCTACCATTCATTCTTCCATAACCAACTACAATATTGGGGGCAAACAATTCATGAACTTCAAAGAATTCACTATTGTCAACAATTGAATTTATGATGTCTTTCATTTCATAGGGTTGTACCGGATTTTCTGGAATTATGTTAATCAAATTATGATCTAATCTGTTCGGATCATCATCAGTTGTAGTTTTAGGTGGTTCTTCTGTATTATTTTGTGGTAGGTATGAGAGTAATTTTTTGAGGTAATCCATACATTCGTATTCATTATTTGCAACAAAATGTGCAACTCCACTTTTTGATCCGTGTGTTATAGCTCCGCCAAGGTCTTCAAATGAAATTTCTTCGCCTAATACAGTCTTGACTACATCAGGTCCAGTAACAAACATAGTTCCTACCTTTTCAACCATAATTACAAAGTCAGTCATTGCAGGAGAATATACTGCACCGCCAGCAGATGGGCCAAGACTTGCAGTAATTTGTGGAATTACTCCAGAAGCTAGTTGATTATAATAAAATATATCTGCAAATCCATCAAGACTCATTATTCCTTCTTGAATTCTAGCGCCGCCAGAATCCATTATTCCAATTATTGGACATCCTGTTTTTAATGCATGTTCATATAGTTTAGTAATTTTTTTAGCTCCCATCTTACTTAGTGTACCTCCAAGCACAGTAAAGTCATAAGCAAACACAAAGATTTGCCTGCCATTTACTGTTCCATAACCACTAACAACACCGTCGGTGAAGAATTTCTTTTTCTGCATGTCATATTCATAATAATGGTGGGTGGTTAATGGATCTATTTCTGTAAAAGTTCCCTCATCTAATAGAAGATTGATTCTCTCTCTAGCGGTTAGCTT
>JAUWQG010000141.1 GCA_030611185.1 Nitrososphaerota archaeon | reverse complement strand
GATATGCCCAAAACAAATAGGAGATTTGCAAATACCATCCTTGAAGAGGTATCTAATCTGTGATTTTTGCATGATTTTATGACTAAACTGTGCCTGTATGAAAAAATACTGAACTTGTAGTTTTGATATCATTCTAAAAAGTTGACTAATTAGATTCCTGATTTAGATTCTTGATGTTAAGACTGTTTTTCTTTATTTAAATTTGTGATAATTCCAAAGAGAGTAAAGTACTTTGAGTGAAATGCTAATAGAACATCCTGTTGTTGTAATTGAAAATCTTTTAAAATTAAACATTGGTGATGAAGGACGTTTACTTTACTTGAGAAAAGCAATTACGAATGGCCAAATTATCTATAATTCAGATAAAGAATTTTTGAAAAAAATGGAAAAAGAACTTGAATTGGTAAACTCTACAAAAGAAAAGGGCTTGGATAAATCAAAAAATACAGTCTCTGAGAAAAATAAAAATAATGTATCAAATAGTTTTGAATCATACATCAACTCCATTCAAGATTCAATTTCTGAACTCAAAACCAAAGATTCCAAAATAAAGGATAATTTAGAATTATTACTACTCAGTCGTGAAGTCTCAACCCAATTTGAAATTGACAAAGCAAATTCATTTGGTTCTTTCGCTAAATTAACAAAAAACTCTAATGCTGATTTATTCTCTTTGCTTAAAAAAAATCCAATATCAGAAAAAATTTCCAAATTTTTGAGATAGTATAATAAAACAAAACATGCACATTTGTTAGAATTTTTATTTTAGAATGTCTTTGTACCACGTAGGAAAAAAGAAACTATTACCATATAGCATCCCGTTGCAATAATTTCTGATATTAGCGAGGCTAGATATGGCTCTACTCCTATCTCTAAGAAATAGTAGAATGAGGGCCATCGTACCCCTAGATACCCTACCTCTCCAATTCCAAATGAAGAGATTAGGCTGATTAGTTCTTTTTTTATTAAATTAGCATTCATTTGCTTGTATCGAGTTTTGTTATTCCAATAAAACAAAACTGAAAAGATCCCAAAATAAATTACATATCCAACAATTATTGTAATTGTGGTGGTGAGATGGTTTTCGTAATCTGATAAAAGTTGTGCAATCACTGCTGAAAGCGATGCAGAAACAATAAAACAAATTATAAAATTTCTATTAATTTGTAATAATTGCTGATTAGATTTCATGACTATGATCAAATTTAGCAACTAATATTTTATGTTAATTTTATTGTACTTTAGATATGGTAAAAAGATGTGATTGGGCAGCAAAAGAACCAAACCTTTCATATCATGATAAAGAATGGGGTAGACCTGAGCATGATGACCAAAAATTATTTGAATTTTTAATTTTGGAAGGAGCTCAAGCAGGATTATCTTGGGTGACTATCTTAAAACGAAGACAAGGATACCTCAAAGCATTTTCCAATTTTAATGCAAATAAAGTAGCAAAATACAATCAAAAACAAATAGAAAAATTACTCCAAGATGAATCTATAATTAGAAACCGACTAAAAATAAATTCTGCCATAAACAATGCAAAACAATTTCTTAAGGTTCAAGAAGAATTTGGAACGTTTGATAAATACATTTGGAGCTTTGTGGATCATAAACCAATTAAAAATAAATTCAAAAAATTATCCGACCTTCCAGCTTCTACTTTGATTTCAGAGACTATGAGCAAGGATTTAAAAAAACGTGGTTTTAATTTTGTCGGTCCAACAATATGTTATGCATTAATGCAAGCCACAGGAATGGTAAATGATCATACTTCTGGATGCTTCAGATATCAGAAATAACTCCGTTGGGTTGTCCATTGAATTTAGCCTGTAATTGATTCGTTTCTGAAAAATCATGACTATCTTAGGCACAATTCAAAGAGATTTTTACATCATTTTTATCAATATCCTTCTATTGATAGTGTTTGAGCATTTTGAATGAAAAATTATCCAAGTTCTCAAAGACTGCCGGACCTGGAATATTATTTGCGAGTACTGCGATTGGTGTATCTCATTTAGTTCAATCAACTAGAGCAGGAGCAGACTTTGGTCTGCTTTTATTGGGATTTGTTATAGTTGTTAGTTTGCTAAAGTATCCATTTTTTGAGTATGGTTCTCGCTATGCCAATGTAACACAAACTAGCATAATTGATGGGTATAAAAAATTAGGAAAACCCGTACTATGGATGTATTTTCTAATTACCCTAGTATCTATGTTTTTTATTACAGGTGCAGTTGGATTTGTAACTGCAGGATTTTTTGAAAACCTGTTTGGATTAGACTTTTTAGGTCAATGGACAATTATCCTTTTGTTTGGAATCTGTGTTTTGATTCTTGCTGTAGGAAAATACAATATTTTAGATAGTTTGATAAAAATAGTTGCAATTGTACTCTTAGTATCTACTACATGTGCGTTTTTACTTGTATTATGGAATGGTCCTATAGAACCGGCAGAAAATTTTATTCCAAAGGAATTGTGGACTAGTGGGGGAATCTTATTTTTACTTGCCTTGATGGGATGGATGCCAACTGCACTTGATTTATCGGCGTGGAATAGCTTGTGGACCCTTGAGAGAATGAAACAAACAAACTATAGACCAAAACTAAAAGAAACATTATTTGAGTTTAGACTAGCTTATACCATTACTGCAATTTTAGCAGTAATGTTTGTTACACTTGGCTCTTTCATATTTTTTGGCTCTGGAGAAGAATTACCGAATAACAATGCTGACTTTGCTCACAAGATAATTACTTTGTATACTCTAACTATTGGTAATTGGAGCTATCTGATTATTGCAGCTGCCTCATTTGCTGTAATGTTTGGAACATTACTTGCAGTTTTTGATGGCTATTCTAGGTCTTTACAACGCACAGTTGAGTTGATTTTCACCAAAAAAGAGGAGGTTTTACGCACGAAATTTCGTTCATTTTACATTTTGTTTCTTTTTGTACTTTTAGGGGGTTCATTGATAGTTGTCTTGCAATTTGCAGGAAATCTCAGGGAGATAGTAGATTTTGCAACTGTG
>JAUWQG010000118.1 GCA_030611185.1 Nitrososphaerota archaeon | reverse complement strand
TTGTTTTTTAGTCATGCTTGCGACTAGAATTCAATTTTTAATTCTAAAAATTATTGGCAGAGTTTGAAAATCTGTAATACTTACTGAATAGTAAAGTTGAGAGTTTGAAAAAAAACTTAGACTCATATGGGATTCAATTGAATTAGACAATACCCAACGGATGTTGAAATTGCCGTCAAACTGGCAAATCCAATGGTCAGAGATTGGGCTATCCTAAGCAATAGACCAATCTCGCTTTTAGAACTTAATGAAAATTTAGATTCATCTCGTAACTAATTTTTCAACAATGTTCGTAGAATATCTCCTGATTTTATAGAATTCACCCTTCCCAAAAAATAATTTCAAATCCCACGAAGAGATTTGTTCATTCAGTTTAATGCTCTACTACTCTGACTAGCCACCTCGAGAGTTTTTGAAATTAGTTTAACACCACAACAAAGTCTAGGTGTGAATTTATGTTATTCCGTTTTAAATGAAAGAAACTTTTTTGCACATTCAATGCTGCAAAATTCAGTGTTCTTACTGAGTGGCCTTTTACAAATCAAACAAAATCTAATACTTGACATAACTTTTTAGATAATAATCTTCTAGGTATTCCATCTGGCAAAATTCACTATTAAATAACTCAAATTCCTTGCCATAGTTTTTACATATAATACTCATAACATTTCACCATTTATTTCCAAAACATCCATTCCTAGTTTAGAAGTTTAATTAACACAGTATTTGCATGGAGCGAATCCTTCTTTTCTTGCTTGATCAAGAATATCTGGAACAAAGTAAACACTATCTTGTTTTTTTATTTCATAAATCTTACATTCAGATGTCATCACTGCTAAATGATGCACAATCATATCAAATTTGTTCCCAAGATAGCCTGCCATAATTATTAACACCTAGTTGATGAAAAAATCTCATTTTCAAAATTGGCAAGATTGAAATTAATTTTTGTTTCAGGATCCTTTGATCTTTTCTTGTTAAGATTTTCAAGTTCTACTAATGCATTTCCCATAAAACCTGAAGTAGAACAATATATGGAATCAATTAACTGCGTTCCATGTTCTCCTTGTTTTAGGTCGTCAGATATATTGTAGAATTTTTTGATTTCTTGCTTTGTTACTGATCTCTTTGTACTTTTGCTAAATGCAATTGCAATATACATTTCATTTTCTTTTACCGCTACAGGAATCTTGTAGTTTTTTCCAGAAATACCTGGAATCATTTCATCGATTAATATTTCACATTTGTGATATGAACTAGAGACGTATGCATAAAATCTATACTTGGCATATTTTTCTGAGCTATCTTCATCACACTTTACAAATATTTTATACAATAACTCTATAGCTTTTTGATTCATGCTTTGTAATTTATTATTGGTTCTTCCTTTTTCTGATAGATCCGAATCACATTCTTTTGCAACAAGCTTCAAAATAAAATCTGGTAATGCGTAGTTTTTTAGAGTTTCAATATGAGGTCCAGTTTGTCGATTCCAAATTCAGGGAAATTTTTGTTATACACAGTTTACCTCGAGATAGACTTTAAGTGGGTTTTTTCATGAATGAGCACTTTTCCAAAAGTATCTGAATTTCCTTCCCAGTTATAATTACATTTTTTACAATTGTATTTCATTTTATGCATCTTCCTTCTGGGGTTTCTTTTTTTCAGATTCTTCAAATGCATTTATGTCATCTAGTGTTTGAGTTTTGAAAGAACCAAGTTTTAATTTATTAATTATTTTTCTTAACACCCTTTAGTTGTACTTCGTTCTGATATATACTAGCGTAATTACTAAATTTTCTGAATATAACGTGATACACTTGCTATAAGAATTTCAATACTTTCTCTTTTTATTAAATAATCTAGGGGGTTGTTTCTGAAAATTGGTTCAATACACTGTAGATTTGAATTAGAATTAATCAACAACTAAAAACCTTCAGCTTAAGTTCATAAATCTCTCACCTGTTGGCTTGTCCTTGTTCAATTCAAAAATACACGCCTTTAAGCCCTATAGATTCATTACAAAATATGTTAAAGGTTTCCAAAGATACTCGCCAAAAAAACATTGAATGTCAAAAAAATCCAGAGTTTTGGGAAAATTTTTCAGTTACTAGCTCAAAGATTCTTGAAGTCCTAAAAAGTACGAGTCAGAATCCAGAAAATTTTGGTTTAGATGATCCATCAAAAATCAAAACCAGTGAGCCTTTGTTTGTATCTCTATTTTTATATAAAATTTTAGAAAATCCATTAATAACAAACCAGGAATTAGCAGAATTTTCTGGAAAAAGAAAGTATTTTTTTTCTGAACATATCCTTCACTATATAGTTACTATCCATTCAGACGATCATATGCTAGAAATGAATTCAATGGAAAAAATTTTAGGAATTATTTACAGCAATTCAGAAATACCAATTTCAGATTCTGTAAAAAAAGCCCATTTAAGAATAAACTTTTTAGATAATCCAATTGAAGTTTGGAATAGACTTTTTCCATCCTCTTCTTATCGTAATTCTATCTTGTTGACTGTTCATGGGTCAGGTGTGATGTATTCTGATTATGACGTTAGAGAAAAAATGGATCTGAATTTTTATGACTCTAACAAACTAGGGTGATGCCTCTAACTTATCCTGCCAAGATCTCCACTCCTAAAAATTGTAAAATCTGCAATAAACAATTAAATGAATCTCTACGTGAGTTTTGTAGTATAGACTGTGCAAGAAAATTTTTAAGATTTGAAACCAAATAATAAATTATTTAAAAAAACCATCTAGGTTGAATTTTTCTTATCGAATAATGGGTGTAATCTTGGATACCGACTAAATTTTTGTAAATAATATATGTCTCCTTTGAATCTGTTTTTCTCTTTGAAAGGTTGGTTTGAAACCCTATGGTGAAAAGAGTAATCATCCTTAAGTGTCATTGTCTGTAAATACAATCATGACTAAAAGAATAGAAGAGGAGTTGATAGAAATGAATCGATTAAAAAGATTAGAATTAGAATTTCTATTTTTCAAGACTAGAATGGATGAGACTATGCGACAAAAGTTTCGTAAGGCTTTAACAAATGAAAATATGATCCATGAAGATATAGACACTGATCTCCAATACGTTTGAGTTCATCCGGATCATAATCATCCCTCTCGTCTTCTAGACGTTATAGTGTGTGGGAGACTGAATGACCTCCAGCAAAAAACTAGACCGTGATCTTCATAAAGCAAAGAAAATGTTCCAGAAGACAATAGTACTTCTTCACAATTTCAACCATCTTAGTTTGGTTTTTGTACTTTTTCAGAATTAAATTTCATTTTCAAATTATCTGGTCACAATGTTATATTTGCAAAGTAGATCGATTAACAGTTCCAAGTCTTTTTTATGGTCTTTTTCTGCCTCATTAGATTCTTTTAACAAGTCCTTGTAATCGTAATCACTATGAGATTCCATTGACTCTAGTCTCACTTCCTTTTGAGATACTCTCTTTTGTATCTGCTTGATTTTTGTTTCCCAATGTTCAATTAAAAACTGAATTTTGTTTTTTTGCATTTGTTGTTCATTTACAGAGCCTGTAACTTTAGATTTTGATGGTGATTTTATGTTCATACATTATTGGGCCTTCTCTAGTATATACGGCTAGCATATATCCAAGATACATGCATACTAAACATGGCAAAAGGAAAAAACAAGACGGTACTACAAAAAAACAAAAACAACAAAACAAAACCAGAGAATTTAATGA
>JAUWQG010000063.1 GCA_030611185.1 Nitrososphaerota archaeon | reverse complement strand
CTTCAAAATTGTAATGACCTTTGCCTTTTTCCAATTCTTCATCTGTAAAAGAAACATGAAAATCCCGATTAAAATCTGAATTTTCAGAAGAAAGCCAATTAAAATTCCACTTCATGCGTTTTTTGAATGCTTCAAGTTTCTAGTGGAGCTTTTGATATTGTAGCCATTGCAACATCTCTGTTTGCAAGATGGACTATAGCTGGCTCATAATGATCAGCTAGAAAGGAACATGCCTTGCATCCTTCTTCCCAATCGTTTTCAAACATAAAATGATATACGATTAACTGACTTTTACCCTCAAAGAGATTACGTAAGTGTGCCTTTCCACTTGGTCCTTCAAAAACATAGTCTTTTTCAACTTTAACCCAAGGCATTTCTTGTCGTGCACGTGTCAGTTCATCTCTGACTTTGGAATGTTCTTTTTCTTTTCTCAGCAGTTCGATTCGTACCTTTAGCCATTCTTCTCGTGAAACTTTAGGTGGAGTTGTCATGATCTAATGATTTTTTTCCTACATTTAAGATTGGCAGTAGAAAACCTGTAAGTTACATCCGTTTTGGTAAGTTCCCATCATGAGATTTTATTTTAAAGAGTGCATGAAGTTAAAACTTCAATACCGCAATTGGGTTTTGAAATTAATATTGTTAGTATAATGTAGAATATACAAAATTAATTTTTTATCTAAAAAAAATAAAAAAGAGTGTTTCCCTATTGGAAGGGATCTATGAATGGACAGTTAACAATGTGGTCTGAATCCATTGGTCTTGCAAGTCCAACTGAAATCAATCCTGCCTTTTGGTAGGCATCAATGTCAGCTTTGGTCTCAAGTAAAGAGGCGTTTTCCGGATTATCCCAGCCAATCATGAATATTCTCCACATTGGAGAATAGTTTGCATCACCTGGCGCACCTGCTGCGATTCCTGGTTGGAATCCCAAAGGACCTGAACCTGTAATTCCGTCTTTGAATTGAAACAAATCAACTGCTGCAGAATTTGCAATCAGACTAGCAGATGTTGGTGCATCAACTACTCCCATCATTCCTGCAGGACCACTTGGGGTAGCATCAGTTACAATATAGTAAATGGTTCTACCATCTGGTCCCCAACCTCTATGAGCGATGAAAGTCACTGTCATTTCTTCTGTATCAATGTCAAGTACTTGTCCTCCACCATAGGGAGTATCATCAGCTAATCTCTTGTCTTCTTTTACCATCATCTGACCTTCTGGCCAAACAATCTGTGGCATGTTCAAAACGACTTTAACTTCAGCAAGTGTTACATCACCTGCATCTGCTGCTGCCATAATCATATCTTCAGAATCAAGGATTCTTGGATTTGCATCATTCCATGTAACATGTACATGTGATGTCAGTGCACTGTAGGTGTTAGATTGTGCTGGAGTACTAGTAAAGACTTCACCTTGGAATCCATGAACACCATCACCTGTTACTCCGTTTGTAAACATGTATGTTTTTGAGAGTGCAGCTTCTGGTGTGTTTGCTAATAATGGTGCAAGTTCTACTTTCCATCCTTGGTTTTCAGTGATGATTTGTGCATGTGTAGGATCACTTGAATCAGTTATGATATAGTAAACTGATTCACCGTTATAGAATCCTTGATGCATTGGAATCGTCGCTGGAACATTTGCCCGTGATAATCTAACAACAGAGCCCAAGTCTTTTTCAGTTATTGATGACTCTTTTGGAGATTGTTGTGTAGTAGGCTTGCTGACAGAAGTTTGAGGAGTTGAATGTTGTGGAACTGGAGTCTCTTCTGATTCTCCTGTTCGTTGTGTTTCCTTCCAAGCTGCTTTTCCGCCTGGAATATCTGCACATAATTGAAGTCCACAGATGTCAGTAGATGACCCATACTTTGTGGTCCCAACGCCCTTTGATTTTAGAGCATTGGCATCAGTAAAGTAGTCTGAAGTCAAACCGGCTGTAAATAATGGTATTATTGCAAGTATTGCCAAATACCTTAGATTTTTGTTCATTAGAAAAAATCTCTTATTTTAATTTAAAAGAATTTGTCCAAATCAGACATTTTAATTTAGAAAGTTTGTTACAGATTTTTATTTAAAATTCTTGTTGGCAATATTGAATAAATCATTTATTTTTGCTGCTGCATCTTTTGGCATAAATTGTACCAATTCATCCCATTCCACCTTAATTCCCGTCCATTGGTTTGTGTGCCATTTTCCAAGTGGTAAAGAATTTTCTACAACGTTTTCGTTCAAAGGCCAAGGATTCATGTATAGATATGGAAAAGGATAGTCTGCATCACCAGGTGAAATTCCAATTCCTATTTGCTCATCTTTTTTACCTGTAAACCACTCTAATGAAAAATCAAAATGATGTGGCCAAAGATGAATAAGAGTGAAATTACCTTGTAAATGCATTCTAAATAATTCAAGCAGTTGTTTTGCCTTTATTGCAAAATCATGGTATCCAAGAAATTCTTTTTCAGTTGGATTTTTTAATGGTTCAGTAGTTATCTTTAGACTGTGCTCAGAAGCAAGGGATTGTAATTTCGCCAAAATATCATCATTTTTCAAATCAATAAAAGAGCCTCGTTCATTATGAAAATACAGTAATTGTCCGGTTAGAAGATTAATTTTAATTTCAGTTTTGTTGTTCATCTGTCCTGTCGTTATTTCATCATTTTGAAAAAATAATCCATGATGTCCAAAATGAGGTAGTTCTTCTACTAGCTGTTGCTTTAGTTCCCCAATAACCATACAAATAGGCTGAATATTTTCAAATCTAACCTCTAAATCAGGCATGCTCAATCCCCGTTCCTGCTGAAATATCCATACTTGTAGTTATCAAGTCATCATACCCCAGATTATGAATATTATTTTTTCCTGTGGCTCTGGTAATTTCTTCAATTTCCATTTTTAAAATGGACATATAATTTACAAATCTATGGACAGAATCATCAACACTAAATCTATCTCTCAAATTTTGTTTTTGTGTTGCAATTCCAACTGGACAATTTCCTGTATGACATGTTCGGTATTGCTGACAACCAATTGCAATCATTGCAGATGTTGCCACAGCTACTGCATCAGCACCCATTGCCAGAGTTTTACAAATATCACCTGATGTTCTATATCCCCCTGTCATGATAAGCGAAGTCTCACTTTGGTGTTTGTCCAAGAATTTTCTTGCCCTAGCTACTGCATATACTGCAGGCATTGCAAAGTTATCCTTAACAAAAACTGGAGCTGCTCCTGTTCCCCCACCCCTACCGTCAATTGTGATAAAATTAGGTTCTGCAAACAATGCATACTCTAAATCGCCTTCTACATGACCTGCTGCAAATTTAATTCCAATGGGTTTTCCATTTGTAATATCTTTTAACTGAGAAACATAGTCTTTCAAATCCTGCTTGCTGTTAATTTCTGTATTTCTTGCAGGAGAAATTTGGTCTTTATCTTCAGGTATTCCTCTCAACTTTGCAATTTCAGGAGTAATCTTTTCTTTTAGTAAATGTCCTCCCAATCCTGGCTTTGCGGCTTGACCAATTTTAATCTCTACAGCACTAGCAGATTTTATCCATTCCTCATTTCGAGTAAATTTAGGAGTACTTACTTCATAGATGTATTTTCCAGCATTATCAAATTCTCTTTGATTTCTTCCTCCTTCTCCTGAACAGGTGGCAACATCCATTTTCTTTGAACCAATAGCAAGTGCAGTTTTTGCTTCTTCAGATAGTGCACCAAATGACATATGCGAAACATAAACAGGCATTGAAATTTCGAGGGGGTTTTTTGCAGTTTTTCCAATTATTGTTTTAAGGTTTAATTCATCTTCTTCTAAGAGAGGAGTTCTATACAATTGAGCAGCCTTGAATAAAATATCCTCAAACATAGGAACGTGTTTTAGTGTCCCCATAGGCTCAATTTCCTTTATTTTCCACTTTGCCTTTGCTGCAATATGATCCATTGCAGGCATGGATTCATCATGAGTCCTCTCAAAGCGTTGTTTTGTATTGTGATCAAATCTGACAAGATAATCTTTGTCTTTTGCTAGTTCTAGCAACTGGTTTTGATTAATAGAAATCGTATCTCCATTTACTTCTAAATCAAAAGTTGGTACCGAATCTTCATACCCTTCAGAACCTTTCCCACTTTGTAAATCGAATTGCCAATTGTGTAACGGACATGTGAGATAACCAGACTCATCCATAGAGCCGTCTCCAAGTGATCCTCCCATATGAGGACATTTGTTATACACTGCATAGTATTTCTGATTTTGATTCGCTACAACAAATTCAATATTATTCATATTGAAAATTTTCATTCCGTTGTTTGGAATATCAGAAACGTCACATAATTTGATAAATTTTGTCTCAAGCATTTTCATTCATTATATTTTTTGTAAGATATGAGAAATCTAAAGATAGAGTATTTAATCAATTTCCCAAATGAGATTATTCTGAAAAATATAAGAAATTACCTTGCGATAGAAATTTTCTGTCCTTCAACTCCACAGTCAGGACAAAATTCAATATGATCTGACAATGATCTTTTACATAATTTACAAATGTATTCAGCGTATTTCATAATTTTGTGAAAAAATTAAAAGAAGCTTCCCCAACCACGTTGAATTAACTTTTCAACAGATTGAGAGTGTATACATGCTGCAGAAGCGTTAGAATTTTTCATTATTAACTCAAAGCCCTGACGGCATTGAACATCTCCAGAATCCACACCTTGATTCATTTGTGCTCTTGGAGACATGTGTGATAATCCTGTAGGGGATGCCGATGATTGTTTTTGAGTTTTGTCTTTATCATCATGTCCACCTTTTGGTTCTTTTAATTCTGCAGGCTTTACTGTTGGTGGAAGAACATCAATA
Source organism: Nitrososphaerota archaeon (assembly GCA_030611185.1). Lineage (GTDB taxonomy): Archaea > Thermoproteota > Nitrososphaeria > Nitrososphaerales > Nitrosopumilaceae > Nitrosomaritimum. Next base: position 854 of record JAUWQG010000063.1, on the reverse strand, counting down.
TCGTAAAACATCGTATGCTCAAACACCTCAAATGGTGGTGGGAAATTAGTAGTCATTTCAGGAGCTGGTGCTGTGTGATATACTAAGTGTAATTGAGCAGTATTGTGATTTACTGCAGAGTTTTCAGGAGACATTGGAGAATAAGGAGTTGTTCCGTCACTTTGGAAAATTTTGCCAGATTCAACATCTCTTGCACCTTCTGTAAGCATCATGTGAGCTTCAAAAATTCCTTCAGATTCACCATTTTTGAAAACCTCAGCTGGTCCCCAAGAGGCCAGATACACAAATAGTGTAGGCTCGATTGTTGGACCTGCAGCAGTTGTACCGTGTTCAAAGTGATTAATTGCAATAGGATCCAAGTCTAGTTTAGTTTGAGTAACACCATCAATAGTTTCACCAATGTACATTTCATTTCCACCTGCAAACTTTGTTTGCTCTAATCTCATGTTATTTCCATCTTCGTCAACCCACACAGCCAAAATACTGCCAGTATTTTTCACTGGATCCAAATCAACTTCAACTTGACCACTTGTCTTTTTGTGACCACTTCCATCATAGCTAAATGCATCATGACCGCCTTTTGGAGTTGTGCCATCAATGACATATGCGTTAGTTCCAATGACATGAGTAACTGGAACAAATGGATCCAAGTTGTAGAACATTACATGATTAAACACCTCAAATGGAGGTGGGAAGTTGGCAGTCATTTCAGGAGCAGGGGCTGTATGATATACTAAGTGTAATTGAGCAGTATTGCGATTTACCAAAGAGTTACTTGGAGACATTGGTGAGTATGGAGTAGTGCCGTCACTTTGTACAATTTTACCGGTTTCGATATTTCTAGCACCGTCTGT
>JAUWQG010000098.1 GCA_030611185.1 Nitrososphaerota archaeon | reverse complement strand
CATATGGTTTCTGAGATGAAAGCCAAGGTAATTTACACTCAGTTACTAAAAGAGGATCTAGTAGTAATTAGAATACTTCCTGATGAGGGTATGCCAGATTACACGACTGGTCAATTTCTTACAATAGGAGTTACCGTTCCCACTGAAAATTATAAACTAGTTAGAAGAGCATACTCAATTGCATCACATCCTGAAAACCAAGATTATTTTGAATTTGTAATTAGATGGGTGAGAAATCCATTACCAGGTCGTGTTACGACTATGTTATTCCATGCAAGTGTTGGTGATGAAGTAAAATTAGGACATCCCACTGGAAATGCTTTGTTGATTAACGATAAACTTCCTAACGGAGAAAAGGATATGAGAAGAATTGTTTGCGTTGGTGGAGGAACAGGTCTGGCCCCATTTATTGCGTATGCTAATCATTTACATGACGTGGGAGATAAACGCCAAGTAATTGTTCTTCACGGAGCAAGTTATGTTGATGAATTAAGCTATAGAAGATTGCTGACAGACTTGGAAGATGAAAGTAAAAGAAGCGGAAAAGATGAATGGAATTTCAAGTATAGAGCAGCAATTAGCAGACCAAAAGAATTCTTTAATCGTTCGTGGAGTGGACATGTGGGTAGAGTTGAATCCTTTTTCAAACAAGGAAAAACTGGTTTATCCCCCCTTGATGAATTAGTTGGAGAAAAATGCACTCCTGAAAATACATCTGTCTATATTTGTGGATATCAAGGAACGATTGATGGTGTGATTGACCTCACTAAATCACGTGGATTTGTAACAAAAGACAATAAGCTCGATGATGGAAGCTATTCAATCAAATTCGAATCATATGGATAAATTCGTATTCTGAAAAGTAATATCGATTGTAAAAATCTATAATAACAAATCTAGTCTTTTTGTCGAAGGATAAACTGCATCAAGGCTTCCTTGGAATATTCAATACCATGCTCTTCATCAGTGTGTTTGCCAAATACATTAATTACATCTTCCATTTCGCCTTCACTTACAAAATCACACTCAAAACCATAGTCAGAGCATCTTAATTTTGCCATATTTTGGGAATTATCAGAGTACAATAAAAACTAAGACATTTTTTAGCATAAAAAATACAAAATCAGCTATTTTCAACAATAATAGATCAAAAAAAGAGACTTTAGAAATTAGATCTTAATCTGATGCCTCTACTGCTTTCTTTGTGGGCGAAGAGACAATACTTTCTGCAACCGTCTTTGTCAATTCTTCAATAATCTTTATTTTATTCTCATCTGTTTCACCTAGCAATTCTAATGCCTTTTCTAATTCTTTCTTCCTAATTGCATCAACGTTGGCTAGTACATCACTGACTATTGGTTCGGCATCAATTCTTTTCATTGTAGCTTCAATTACTGGAACTTCTTTTGCAATCATTTTTTCAATTTCAGGAACTTTATCCATTCTAATTCGCTCGTTTTCTTCTACCAGTTCAATGATTTGATCTTTAAACATTAATTTTACTCCAGGAATAGTTGAGACTTTTTCTCCCACTGCTCTTGGATCAGAAATATCCAAAATTAAAACTCCTGTTTTCTTATTTTCAATAACTCTTTTTATTTTTTCATAAGTGATCAGAAAATAATCTGCAGTAGTTGCAACAAACACTATATCAAATTTATCAAATCCAGGAAAAACGTCTTTAAAATCAATAGGAGTCCCTCCCAATGTTTTTGAAAATCCAGTTGAACGATCTAAAGTCATACTGGTGACCTCAAAAGAGTATCCCTTTTTGTTTAGAGCTTTTGCGACTCTTGCTGCTGCTTCACCTGTTCCAACTAACAAAATGTGTTTCTTTTTGTCAATACCTACATTTTCTTCGGCAATTTTCACGGAAATATCACCTAGTGATGTTACATTTTCCCCAATTCCAGTCGCATCTCTAATTTGAGTTCCCACACGAATACAAGTATCAAATAATTTATTCAAAACTTTTCCTGATGTTTTGAATTCTTTTGCTTGTGAAATCATTTCTTTTAATTCATCAAGAATTTCCTTTTTACCAACAACTACAGATTCTAGACCACATGCAAGATTGAGCAGATTTAGATAAACATTTGTGCCTGTATGAATTTCAAGAGTTTGATCAAAGTGGTCAATATCCCATTGTTCTAATTCATTTAAGGATATCCAAGTATCTTGAATTTGATTTAATACAAGACCCTTTGCTTCTGCTCTTCTTGCATCAGGAGATTCTCCTGTTTCAAGATTAATTATTAGAAAAATTTCAACTCTACTTGAAGTTTGAACAATTACACATTCTGAAACATCAGATATTTTTTTGAATTCAGCAGCAGCAGCTGAAATGTCTTTGAAGGAGAATTTTTCTAATTTATGAATTGGAATATTTTTGTGAGTAAATCGAGCGTTAATTATTTTAAAATTACCTTCTGTCATTTCAAATCACCTTTATTTGTCAAATTTGTTCCTTCCACCTTTTGCTGTACGGAAAACATTCATCCCTAGATTGAAATTTTCAAAAAGATTATCCATTGTTTTTAGATCCTCTTCTGCTTGATGAAGCTCTTGTTTACTTGCATTTGGATCATTTTGTAACTTTGCTAATTTTTCTTCTATTTCATCTCTAAATGATGCAACCCCACTTTCATAGTTTGATCTTCCATGAAATTCTGGACTTAGCATAAGTTCTGGGACATATTTTGGAGTTTGATCTGTTGGAATTTCCACTCGTCTTGAAATCTCTGCTTCTTCTTCTGCTGTTGGAATAGGTCTGGGTGGTGCTAATTCGTGTTTACGAAGAAAAAATTCTGGCTCACCCATTTCCCGTCTGAATATTTGCTCTGAGAGTCGTTTATTGGTAAATGAATTACTAATTTTGGCCACTACTACTTCTTTTGCTGCTTCTTTGTATTCTTCATCTAATGCCTTTTCTGCAACTTCTTTTGCAGCTTTTGACCTTGCCATTGCAGCATTAGTTTCTGTATCTGCTATTGCTGCTAATTCTGATGCAGTCATGCCTGATTTTGAGGAATTTTTCTTAATTTTAGAGGTCTTTTTTTCTTCCTTAATTTCAGAGGACTTTACTGGTACCTCAGTTTCGGAAACTGCAGTATTTTCTACCTTGGTTTCAGGAGCACTGCTATCTTCTTTTTTCTCCTCAGACATCAAAAAATAGAATAACTGAGTAGGATTTTAAGCTTTTAGAATTTTTTTCGATCTGACAAAGGTAATTACAAGAATTTTCTATGTTTTGGGATTAAGATTCAACAATGGGAGTTTTTTCATTATGGATTTTTGATAGGAATTATATGGGTTTTTTTCTTCACTGCATTTTTTACATATGCATAAGGGAGAAACATTTTCAATGTCACAATTATCTTGAAATTCACAACTTTGGCAACCAGCAGGTCCATTACAAATTGCACATTGGAGTTCTTTAACTTGAGAGCATTTTTCGTGTTTAACTCCAAGTCCCTTTGCCCATAAACCTATTTCATTTACTTCAATTTTTTCATTACAAACAATACATATCCCAGGAAATTTCATAGGAATTTTTCTCCAACTCATTTGATTAACTCCATCTCCTTTTCAATAATATCTCCAAAAGTTTCTTCCAAATCTAAATCTAATTTTTTATTTTTTATGCAAAATAAAACATAGGGAAGTCCTATTGTAGTAAAAGAACTACTAGAAAGATGTAATTTTTTTGCAAGTAATGAGGATAATGATTTGATTTTCCTCCCATCCCAACGTATACGATTCAAAAGTGGCCAAGATAAATTGTATTGTGCATATCTAACACGATCATCTTTTTGATATAGTTCAATTAATGTCTCATTTAGATAACGTAAAAGCCTCCAATTTTGAGTTTTCATGATTTTTCCAAACAAGATATCAGCTCTGGAAATTATTTCCAAATATTTTGCAAGAGTATCTTTATCTAAATTGCTAGTGATAATACTAGAGTAAAAAGCATCGATTTTTTTTCTTGGATCAATTTGCATTGCATACAAAACCCCTCGTGCTTCATCAACTGAGTTTGCCTTAAAGAATGCGTTAATCCCATCCTCGACATTAATTCTTTCAAATGATTTTTCAGTTTGAGGATTAAATCCAGTTACAAGAGATTGAGCCAAATTAATCATTGAGCGAATGTCACCTCTGGATTTGTCAATAACTTTGATCAATGCCCCAGGGCTGAGTTTGGAATCTTCTTTTTCTAATATTTTTTCAAGATAAACACGCAAAAGGCGTGGAGGAATTGGTTTGAAAGAAATTGTTTTTACAACTTTTTTGATACTCTTCATTTTATCTGATAAATCACTATTTGCAGCTAAAACAATTGGGACCGTAGGAACTTTTAAAATTTGAATTAGTGCCTCTGCACCACCATAGTCACCTCTACCATGAATTCCATC
>JAUWQG010000003.1 GCA_030611185.1 Nitrososphaerota archaeon | reverse complement strand
CAGCAAAAGCTGGTCCTAGAGATAATCCAGAAATTATGGTTACAGCAAGTAAAGAAACTCCTAAAATTGCAAATTTATTTTTTGTAATTTTTGTTTCTCTCATCGCCATATTTTATGAAATTCATTTATCTTATAAATCAGATCTGTTGTAAGAAAAATTTGTTACAATCCTCATCCTTCCCAAAAAATAATTTCAAATGTTCACATCCTCTTAGATTTGAATGGGTTTGGTGATTGTTTTGGTTCTCATGAGGAGATTTGCAAAAATAGTTTGACATTCTATCACTTTGAATTTGATTTTATTGTATACCGTCTAGAAACTTGCTTTGTCTCATGCGACAATTTTGTTTAAGGTTCAAAGATACTTTATATTTGGCAAAAAGAGTTTCCTTCTGTTTGTCAAGCTATAAGGGAACGTATTCTAATGAACAATCGTTAAATTTTGTAATTCCTATAATGATAATTCTCTTTCTAGGAATAATTTATGTAATGACCCAAAGATCAGATGCAGGGTTTGTTAGTTTCATTTTGATTGGAGTGGCTGCACTTACCATGTTTTACTGGGTAAGGGTATTAAAGAAAATGACAAAAGACCAAAAACCAGCCTTTTCAGCCAGAGAACAAGAGACAAAAAATTGGGTATATGATCTCATTAAAGGTGAAGAGGATTTTGTGTTTGTAGCAGAGGTTCCAGGTCCAGAAGATAAAATAATGGTGAGATTAATTGATGGGGTTTTGTATATTCGTGGCTCTGCAAACTTTTCAAAGGAGATTCCAATTGAAGGATCAAATAGTATGCAAATACATGATTTCAAATACAGAAATGGTGTTTTAACACTTAGAATCAAAAAAGATTAAAGACTTTTTGCTAATTCTAATTTTTGAGGTAGGTACTTGTCAGTAATGTTTGTCAAGCCATACTTTGAGAAAGCCTCAAGTTCTGCTTTTCTTTTTAGTCGTAAAAATACCTCTAACTCTTTTTTCCATATTCCATCCAAATACCTAGGATCTTTTTGCAAATCATAACATCTCTTGATATCAGATTCAGTCATTGGAATAGTAGGGAGTTTATATTTTTCAATATCTGTAGCCCAAACACCTACCCATTTTGCATCAGGAACTGTTAGTTCTCTAAGATGTGCTGCATTTGCAGAACCTGATTTTATTACCATGGCAATATGTTCTCCATACACATCCCCGTCTGTTAGAATGATGACTGGTAGTTTCATTTCGTCATGTAATCGTTTCAAAAGAGTTCTTGTTGAACGTGGTGCTTGTCCTCCCGTATTGATAATAATTGATTTGAATTTTTTGTCCACTTGTTCTTCAACAAATCTCGTAAACAATCCACCTTTTTCAATTGCAATTACAATTTCAGCAGTTGTATCAACTAATTCTGCCGTAGTCAAACTAGGACCTATTGCATAGCCATCTGGATGGTTAGAAAGATTCATTGTTTTTCCCTCATAGCCTGGAATTGTATATTCAATGGTCAAATCACCAAAAATAGAACTACGCTCTTCAGGGAAGATATGAAAATCTTCTCTAGGTCTTGAGGTTACAGCCTCTAAATCCACAATAATATTGTCTGATTCACCCTGATCCTCAAAATCAATTTCAAAAGCTTGAGAAGAATAATAGATATCTCTTAAGGTAGAGGATTTTTTTTCAGTGGTTAATCTATTTGCAAAAAATGCTAGCCACATTAGTTGTGTAAAAGATCTTAATTGAGATGTATTTTTAGAGCTTCTCAAGGCACTTGCATTTCCTAAAATGTACTGACGGAGTTTTTTATCATAAACAATGTTGCTGACTGATCTACTAGGAATTGAAAATTTTGGGAATTCACCTTTATCCAAATCATTATAAATTTTTGCTCCATGACTTTTTAGCATCTCAAGAATGATTTTTTGTTTATCTTGAGCTTTTTTACTTAATGCCTTTGCTCTGATCTCAGATTTTTTACTCATTTTCTATTGCTTTCTCCTCTTGTAATATTTTTTGGATGTTGGGTTCATTTTTCTTTCCAGCAAGTTCTGTACAAAATTGTGCAATTAAAGGAACGTACTTTGCATAAAGATTCGCCCTCTTTTTTGCAGCTTCTGCTTGACCACGTTTATTCATAAATACAGATAATTTTCTAGCCATGAATTGAATTGCCAATTTTAATTCTCGTTCTATTTCTGGTCTATCTGCAACATTTTCTTTTCCTGCTGTTTTGTATGGTATCCTAGTTGAACAGATGTGTGATACAATAACTAATGGTGGATCTCCTTTGGCTTTATATCGACTCCAATCAATGTCATTAATTACTTTCAAGACAACATCACTTCCTTCATCATAAAGTAATGGAATACGATTTGCAAATCGGTAAACCTTGATTCCACGTGTGCTGATTTCGCCACCATATGCTATTCCCATTTCAACAACAAAAGGAAATCCTGAATACGCAGATGCACTCCGTTGAATTACGGTGAGAAAATCTGGTTTGAAAAATTTCTTCATTCCCTTCTCAAGTGGTTCTTCTCCAAGAGGGGCTAGGCAGCTAGGATCAGGCCCCATAAAGTCTTCGAATTTTTGTAATGATTCACTTAATTTCGCAAGTTCTTGATTGGTCATTGTTCCGATACGTTTTTCAGGCTTGAATTTTGCAAATTCTGCAAATTTGACTGCCGTGGTTGGACCGACCCTTTGGAATTTTTTTGTCAAAAATGCAGTCAAAGTTTCACCTTGAACTGTATTTGTTAATTGTTTGTAGTAATGACTTTCAGGATCCATATCTATTGATTTTGATGTAGAATCTCCAAAGTCCCAGTAAAATAATTTTTTATTTGGTACATCTATATCTTCGATCCTAATTTTATTTAGTTTCTCAAAATCCATTTTAAGAAATGACATTAAAGCAATTACAACTCTAACTTGCCTAGAAAGAGTCTTCCAACGTTTTTTAGCTTTTTCCATTATTGCAGAAAAACTAAGATTCTTCTTTGAAAGGCCTAAATCTTTTCTGACCTTTTCAATCATTGAATCATCAATGGTGGGAATTTCAAATTGGGATTCAACCATCATTCTCCTAATTGTTTCTACATCGGTTCCATATGGATGAGGTCGAATAATGGTAGGGGATTTTGGCATCGTGTTTATCATTCTAGGATATGGAAATTTTTCCCCTTTAGGATCATCAAAAGTTATTGAAGCATAAGGAGTGATAAGAGAAGTTTGATAAACATAATCTCTAATTTTAGATCCAGCTTTTGAATAATCGCCTTCTAGAAAAATGCTAACAGATAGACCGTTTTTTGCAACATCTTTTGTTTTGTGTTTTAAAATAATAGGTTTATTTTTTTGAATGTCTAGCAACAATTCATATTCATCAGATATTTTTCCATCAGTTGAACTTTTGACTGTTACAGGTTTGTTTGTTGTTATTTGACCATAAAGAATTGCCATGGTTGCCCCTAAACCAAACATTCCTCTTGCTTGTTTCAATCCAAATTTAGAACCATAGAGAACAGTTCCAAATGCTAAAGGTACATGTTTAGATTCGATTCCCGGGCCATTGTCTTTTACTGTTAAAATGTATTGTTTTGGGTCCGGTTTTTCAGGTTCAACGGCCTTTATTGTCAAGTGAATGTCAGGAAGAATTCCCTTACCATCACACGCATCTAGACCATTTTCTACAAATTCTCTTACTGCGGTATACAATGACCTGGAAGGATTACTAAATCCAGCAAGATCTCTATTCCTATAAAAGAACTCACTTGGCGAGATTTGGTTAAATTTTTCCTTAATCGAAGACATTTTGATCTTCCCATAATTTCATTTTTTCTTGTTTTCCACGTCTATTTGCTGCTTCTAACTTGCTGTAAACAGAACCATGCATACTTCCACTTGATATTGATGAAATTGCATCCACTGCTAATCGAAGTTTGTTTGGCTCTCCAATTATTGAAACAGTTTTTCCGTAAATTGAGATTAGAGTTCCACTTAAATTTTCCATGTTTCGTCTAGCCTTACCACCTTCTCCAATAAGTCTCCCTTTAATTCTTTCAATATTTGCACTTGATTTTCCTCCAAATTCGGTCAAAGTAATAATATGTAAAGTATTTTCTCCGTTGATCAATGTCAGTGCATTTTCTGGGGAGAATCCTCTACCGATTGCAGTTACAATTTCCATAGCCTTGAATGGTTCAACTTTTTCAACATCGTCAATTGATTTTATTAAAACTTCCCCAGTGTCACCATCAACATCTAAAGTGACATAACAAATTTGTTCAATTTTAGATTTTACACTGCCAGATTTCCCGATTAATACAGCTATTCGATCATTTGGTATTCGAATTAATTTTTCAAAGATCATGATATCATTTCCTTTAACACATTTGTTGGATCATTAACAGGGATTCCTCGTTTAGAAAAGAATTGAGTTATGTTATTAATGTCTCTTTTAAGAAATTCTTTAGCATTAGGATGTCTAAGATCAACTGCTGAGCCTAGATCAAATAAAACTAATCCAGTGTCAGTTTTGAAAATATTATACTCTGAAAAATCACCATGAACTAATTTCGCCTTTGTGTATAGATTTTGGAGTAATGAAATTGCTTGATGGTAATCGTTTTCATCAATTTGGGATTTCAGTAAAACCTTACATGGGGAGCCATTTTTACCTACAAATTCCATGGCAAGTACATTACGAGTTACATGAATAGGTTTAGGCACAGGTATTCCACAATCATAACATCGTGAAAGATTTTTAAATTCTTTTTGTGCCCATAGAAAAACCAGATTTTTGGTCCCTTTTTTTAATTTTAAAAATCTAGGATCTCCCAAAATATAGGCTTCTCTTTTTTTAAAATTTGCTGTGCTCACTAAATAGATTTTCAAGGCAACGTCTACATTTTTTTCATCAACTGCCCAAAATACAACGGATTCTTTTCCTGCACTTATTGAACCGTTGACATATGCAATAATATGATCTGTGATAAGTTTGTAAAGTGTCATAACGGTGGGTTTGTCTAAAACTTCATTGACTACTTTGCCTTTCTTAAAACCATCTTTGAGTTGTTTTTTTCTTGATTGAGAAAATATTTTTTCGTCAAGCTTTGATTCTAATTTTCTGCTTATATCATCTGACAACAATTAGTTTTAATTTTACTATATAAAATGGATTTCTTTTGTTTGAATTTATGATTAATTACAAATTATATTTTAAAATTGATGACATTACATTTTAAAAACAATTAGAAAAGGAATTCCGCCAACTAATTTAATGGCACTTTCTGAACCGACCCCTAATTCTATTGATAGTGAAACTGTATCTTTTCCCACCATGTTGATCATTGAAGCGTTTTTTAGCAGATGTTTAGCTTCTTCGTGTTCAATAATTTTTTGTCCATAATAGATCTTGCTGATATTCATGTTTAATTGATCTTCAACAATATTTTTTCCTAAAAGATCAATGTCACAAATATTTAGCACGAGATTTTTTTGGTGATCAGTAACTTTTACTGAAAATTGCATTATGCATATTTGCCTTTTAGAGTTGACTTAGCACCACATGCCTCACAAATTAAAAAGGATATTCTATTTTCTTTAACAATTTTTGTATCTGGACTTTTACAAGTAGGACATTCTAGATAGTCTTTGACATAAATTTGAAAAAGACGTGTAAAATCATCAGGTGCCCTCCTGCCTACAAACATAGCCTTATCGCCTAAACGTTCAGCTGGGACGGCAAATTCTTTAGAAAGATATTGTAAAACTTTGTCAGGATCCCTTCGTAGGATTTTAGGAAATTCTGAGAAATTTCGGAGGTATGTTTTTTGACCTTCCCACATGACATCTACGACTGGTAATTCAAATCGGGCAGAAGATTCTTTGTTAGTGTCACCAATTTTATCTTGGATTCTTTTAAGCAGATTTTCATAGTCTGATTTTGTCATGTAAAACTAGTGTAGTGGTAACCCTATATTGGTTTTTGAAAAAGAGAAGTCGTGTGGACTTTGTTTTGAGATTATTCTTTTGGCATTGCACCAATACGAAATACATTAGTGCCACATTCTGGACAAGTGCCTTTAACAGCAGGACGTCCATTCTTCAATGTAACTTCTTGAGGATCTTTGATATCCCTTTTAGATCTGCATTTTACACAATATGCTTGTACCATTATAAAAAAAGTCAAACTTTGTTCTATTTAGGAAGAGGCTGTGAAAAATATTTAACCACTGACTAGATGTGTGTAAATTTTTTGATTGCCTAAAAAAGAGAAATTGTAAAAAATTTCAATAAAAAATGAAAAATCTTTGTTTTTTTGATGAGAATCCTATAACTCTGAACTTTTTTTTACTTTTTGAGGATAAGATATTAAATTTTGAAAGATTATCAGTTATAAACACCCTAATTGTAAAACTCTCAAAATGGCTTCAAAAAAAGGTATTGTAATCACAATTATTATTTTGGCAGCAATTACAGGAGGTAGTTTTCTTTTTTGGGCAATTCCGCTAGAAAGTCCAATATCATTAGTAGTGTCAGATTATGAGAATTATCTTAATGGAGTAAAAGAAATTCACTCTATTTTAGATCAGAGTATCTCTACCGAATTTCAAAATTTAAAAGATGAAAAAATTTCGCCTGATGAATATATGCAAATTGCTGATGTTACCTCAACACAAATTTCTTCTCAGATAAGTGAATTTGTAACATCAAAGCCTCCAAATGAATGGCAAGATAGCTACATTAGCTATATGGAGTCCTTGAGAAATTTTAATTCGTATGTGACTGAAACCAAAGTTTACGCAAATTTAGTTAAAGAAGAAAAAACAGATCAGTTAGAAGAGACACTAGCAAAAATCCAGTCCTACAAGTCTGAATCAGAAACCCTAATAGAATTATCAGATAATTCCAGACCAGAGTAGCCTCAAGACCAAATAATAATAATTTGATTTGTTGGAAATCGTTAAAAAGCAATTCTGTAACAATATAAAGAATGTCTCAAAATTCCAACAAGGTAGAAAAAGACGTTAGTGCATCAACATCAAATAAACTACTTGTAATTTGTGTGGATAGAGACAATGATGTAGGAGAAAAAGCAGGGATAGTAACTCCTGTGATTGGACGAGATTCCTGTATTGAGGCAGCACAAAGATTGGCCTTAGAAGACCCAGAAGATGCAGATTCAAATTCTATTTTTGCTGCAATTAAAACATATGAAGATTTGATAAGCAAAGGCTACCAAGCTGAAGTAATTACTGTTGCAGGAGTTGCAAGTAGAGGTGTGCAAGCAGATGAAAAAATACTTGAAGAAGTTAAAAAAGTCTTGGAAAAATTTTCTGCCAATGGTGCAGTCATTGTATCAGATGGAGAAGATGATGAAAGTGTTGTTCCAGTAATTCAGAATGTTCTTCCAGTTATTTCTGTTCAACGTGTAGTTATGAAAGTTAGTAGAAGTGTAGAATATTCTTATGCAGTTTTTGGAAAATATCTAAAAATGATGGCATATGATACAAAATACTCTAAATTCTTCTTGGGAGTTCCAGGAATTCTATTGTTAATTGGTGGAATTGCCACAGTGGTAGGATACACTGCTGAAATCACTGCAGTGTTGATTAGTATTTTAGGTGGAGCATTTTTGATAAGAGCTTTTGATATTGATAGAGCTTGGTCGAACTGGGCAAAACCTACACCGATGGGATTTATTCGAATCTTTACAGTGGTTACAGGTATTTTGCTAATGTTATCCTCAGTTCCAGCTGGAATAAATTCAGTAGATGAAAATTTACTAGAATCAGAAACTGAAATTCTTTCAGTTTTTTCAAATAAGGTAATTATTGGACAATTTGTTTCTGGAGTATTACCGATCTTATGGATTGGATTGGGTGCAATATTTGCAGGTATTCTACTAAGTAATTGGATAGGTGGAATTCCACGGCAAATTAGTGATATTCTAAGAATAGTTGTTTTGGTGGCTTTGTACCCAACAGTATTTCAATTTACAAATATTATGATAAATGATGAGAGTTCATTTACGTTAATTCCACCATTGTTAGGCGGACTTGCTGCTACCTTGATTTCAGCCACAATTTTATTCAAAAAATACCGAAAGCACAAAGATCAAGAAATGATTTCAGACTAGATTTGAAAAAGATTTCACCCATAGTTATTATTTTTAAAAAACACTGATATTTTCAACAGTTTGATAATAATCAAGGTGATTTAGATTAACAAGATAAAAGATACCGTTTTTCAAATATCTGGCCTATACAAAATTTATTCAAAAAAACTTGAAAATGACATTAAACAAGGAGATATTCCAAATCATGTTGCCCTAATTTTAGATGGAAACAGAAGATGGGCAAAAAGACATCTTGCAATGACCAAAGTAGGACATTGGAGGGGAGCAGACGCAGTAGAGAATCTATTAGATTGGTGCGAACAACTTGACATCAAAATAATAACCTTGTATGCCCTTTCAGCAGAAAATCTTGACAGAAATGATGAAGAGTTAGAGCATCTCTATGAATTAATTCGTCTGAGACTTGAAAAATTGTACAAGGATCCTAGAATCCACAGAAATAAGATGAGAGTCAAAGGTATTGGTAGAATTGAACTTTTACCAGAATCTATCAAAGATGTTCTTCAAAGACTAGATGATGCCACAAAAGGATATGATGACCATTTTCTCAATATTGCCTTAGCTTATGGAGGACAATTTGAACTAGTTGATGCTGTGAAAAAAATTGGAGAAAAAATCAAAGATGGAACACTTGATGTGTGTGATATTGATAAAAAAGAAATAGAATCAAACTTGTATACGTCATATCTACCTCAATCATCACCAGATATGATTTTAAGGACGTCAGGAGAAAAAAGATTGAGTGGTTTTCTAATGTGGCAAAGTGTTTACAGCGAATTGGTGTTTATGGATATTTTTTGGCCAGAATTTAGAAAAATTGATTTGATGAGAGCAATTAGAACTTATCAAGAAAGAAAGAGAAGGATAGGAAAATGATAGAAGAAACATCATCAGGGGTTGTATTGTTTAGAAAAGAAAATGATAAAATTTTATTTTTATTGCTTCACTATCCATCAGGTCATTGGGATTTTGTTAAAGGAAAGATGGAGGAAGGTGAAACACCACATGAAACTGCAATAAGAGAGACTCAAGAGGAGACAGGAATTACAGATGTTGAATTTTTAGATAATTATGAAGAATGGATACAATATAATTTTCAATATCAAGGAGAACTTGTTCAGAAAAAAGTAGTTTTTTTTCTTGGAGAAACTAAAACAAAAGATATTACAATTTCTCATGAGCATCTAAATTTTACTTGGATGGATTATACTACAGCGATGGAAAAAACAACTTTTGATAATGCGAAAACTGTCTTGTCAAAAGCATATGCCTTACTTACCAAGACTTTGTGATTGGAAATCTTTTGCAACATCAACAGGATTTTTAGCATTTAGAATACTTCTACCTACAATCAAATAATTAGTTCCTGCAGAAATTACTTCTTTAGCATTACCTCCTTGAGTTCCTACCCCTGGAGAATATATGCTCAAATTTTTTCCTGCTTGCTTTTTGCAATAAGAAATAATTTTGGGAAAAGTTGCACCTACTATGATACCATCTACTTTGGATTTTATGGCCCAATCTAAAAATAATTGGTAAAGCTGTTGCTTTTTTTCCAATTTAATTTCCATATCATAGGACAATCTAGCCTCAGGGGCACTCATATGACATAGTGTTATCACCCCTTTTTCCTTTTTATGAGATAATTTTACCAGATTTTTTAAACTGTCCAGTCCCATTATGGGATTTGCAATTACTGCATCAAATCCTAAATCCCATAAATTTTCAGTTGTCACTTTATTGGTGTTTCCAATATCATTTAGTTTTATATCCGCAATAGTTTGTAATCCAAAACTGTGAGCTGTTTTGTTAATTTTAGAAATTTGTTTTGAACCAAGTGGCAACAACAGATGAAAATTTAGTTTGATTGCACATAGATACGGATGAAGTATTTTAATATTTTGAATTGTTTTTGATTCTAAATTTTTTACCGAACTATCGTAGTCATTGGCAAGAATTACTTTGCCATTACTTTTTGATATTTTCGAAATTCTAGTTTTGAAGGTGGCCATAATCTACTAGAGGATGAGTGTCTTTTAATTTTATAATTTTTACATAAGAATATCCATGTTCGGATGGGTTTTGAACAAAAGATGGTTCTGAATCATTATTTGAGAATTTTAAAAATGGTTTTTGAGGATCTTTATCAAGAACTACATGGCAGAAATATGATGTTCCCTCTTCAGTGAAATTCATGAAGACTCCAATTAACCATTTATCACTATGAGGAAATAAGAATAACGGGAATGGATTCTCTTCAAAACCCCAAGTTAATTTTGCAAGACTTGCCATATCTTCAAGTTCAATAGGTTGGTATCTATCAAGAGTTCCATTTCCAGGTCTCAAAGTATCTGGAAGTGATTTTATACGTACAATTGGCGAGTAAAGTTTACTCGCATCTGAAGTAGAATTCACAATTTCTGTTTGTTCTTTTTCTCCTCTTAGTGCATAACAAAGAAAATGACCTTTATTCTCAAGTGGCGTATAATACACAATTGGTTTTTCTTTTAGGACATCCATTTGAACAGATAAAATTTTTCTGCCTTCGTGCTCATGAAGAAATGATATACGTGGGGCACGCTCCAAAGCACAAACTAATCTAGAAAATTCTAATGTAGAAGAAACTTGAATGTAACGAGGTAATTTATCCACGATGATTTATTTCACAATACTAAATTAAACTTACCCAAATTTTTTCAGCCTAACTTCTTCTATCAATGACATCATTGATAGCTGGGCCTGTTCCAATTATTGTGACAGGTGTGTTTAATTCGTCTTCAATATTTTTTATGAAAGATTTTGCTTCATCAGAAATTTCTTCAAAGGAAGTTTTTCCCGCACAGTCTGGAAAGATTACATCTAACTTTGTAATTGAAATTTGAGTAGCGCTATTGAGCATGATTGCACGCCTAGCTAAATCAAAATCAAAATCAGCTGCACGTCTTTGTCTACCAGTAACGGTTCCAAATTCAGACCAACCTTTACGTTTTGCATCTTCAAGAGATAATTCATTTGCCAAGGGTCCTGTGCCTACACGAGTTACATATGATTTGAAAACAACAATCACCTCATCAACATTTTTAGGCCCAAGCCCAATGTCTGCACAAATTCCTGATGCAGTAACATCTTTTGAGGTTACAAAGGGATAAGTTCCATGCCATAAAGATAGGAAGGTTCCTTGAGTACCTTCGACTAGAACATTTTCATTTGAAGCAATTGCCGAATTTACCTCTAAAGGCACATCAACGATTAATGAAGAAAGTGAATCTACATCCTTTGCCATTTTTAGCACTCTCATTGCCCTATCAGCATTTGCAGGTCCGGTACCTGAACCAGTGCTTCCAATTTTCTCTTTTAATTCTCCTTTTGAATCACTTATGAGATGTTTTTCTTCAATGATACCACAATACTTGTCTACAAATGATCTTCCTGAGGCATCAAAATCTTGAATTTCTTTTAAAAGAACATCCGGATTAACTACAACTCCCGGTCCAATCATTACCTTAGCATTTTTATTTAAAAATCCACTTGGCAGCATTCTGACTTTGTAGACTTTGTCGCCATCATGAATGGTATGACCCGCATTTGGACCAGCTCCCCCACGAACAATGATTTTTGGATTGTCTTTTATTGCAAGATATGAAATAATTTTTCCTTTTCCTTCATCACCGAAAAAGCCACCAACAACTACAGTAGATGTCATATTTTTTGGCTCAAATTCCGTTTATTTAAGCTAGTGTTACACATGATTTAATATCTGACAAGATATCGACTTAGATCGTTGTCTGAACCAAATTATGCAGGAAACATCATAGTGGTTTTGGCAAACCTTCCAGATTTTCTCAGAACACCAATTTTGAAAAAAAGAATGGTAGAATTTTTTTCAATGAGTGATCCTGAAAAAAAACAACTAGTCATTAATGCCTTGGATGCAGGTCCAACTATTCCATTTCCAAATTTTTCAAAATTATTCAAGACATGGTTAGAAATTCTAACAGTGTTACCCGAAGATCAAAGGACAGGACTATTTTCAGCATACATTAATGAAATTTCTGAATCTCCACAAAAAATTATTACTTTTAATTTAGATGGAATATTAGAGATTTTCTTAGCACTGGATGATGAAAAGCGGAGAATTATTTCAGAATCCGTTAAAAAAATAATAGATGGTTTTGAAAATGAAAAGAAAAGAAAACTGCTAGTAATTATTCCAGATAATGCCCAAAAACATCTAAAACTCTAGGCGTTTGGATTTTCCTCTGGTTTTCTATTATCTTCATTTGCATAGTCAACAATGTCTCCTTCTGGAGTAAGGACTCCTGCAAAGATTTTTTCATGTTTTTTTACAATCTTCCTGTGATCAGGCATTGACATATCCAATCTCATTTCATTCATTACCATAACTCTGTATTCCTTCCATTCAGCCCAACATTTGTTACAAACTGGATATTTGCTTGCAATTGGGTCTAGTTCTTCATTATCAGGAATTTGATTCTTACATTTGGTACAAGTCTGATTCATGTATTCAAGCAATAAAGAACTCTTTTTATCTTTTTTTGAATGTAAAGTAATAATAATTGAAAAGCACAAAATTACTCGTGAAGATAATATGTCCAAAATGCAAAAAAAATGCAGAATTGGCAATGGATTTTTCTTTGGTAAAATGTGAAAACTGTGGTTTGGATATGAGTTATGGGGAATATGTGAAATTCATTGCACACAATGAGACTACATATTCTGATATTCTTGGAGACTATACTGGCAGTACTGAAGGGCAAACTGCCGGATCCTTAGATGAGTGGGATTAAAAAATAGAAGAAACATCCATCAGATTAAAATAATTAGTTTATACAATTTCTAAACATAATTGGATTTTTTATTAGAAAATATTCTTAATCTGTTGGGATTCTTAGTAGGATTAGGAATTGGGATTGTATCATTAATTGGGTTTAGGAACACAGGAAGCCCAACTTTGTTTAGATTGGCAATTGCATTTTTTTCTATCAGTGCGGGGTTTTGTGTAATATGGATAGGCTACATGATAGAGGATTTCATAGTACAGTCAGGAAACATTGAAAGATGGATCCAAACTTTAGGTATTGCAATTCAAACCATAGGATACTTTTTCATTGCCTTTTCTCACAGTATAAAATCACTTTTCCCAAAATCCAGATACTTTAGATCTGTGGGAATTTTTCCTTTATTCTTAGTGTCATCTGTACAAATAGAACACATCTTTAGATCTGTTTCGTTTATTTTACTTGCATATGGTGCAATTGAAACAATTTTGTCATATTTTGAAAATAGAAACAAAGGTGCCATTTCAGTTGCAGTTGGATTGTCTCTTTTAGCTCTTGGTGAATTTTTGGGTTGGTATTCCTTTGTTTTTCCAGAATCGATTTTGTATGTTGCCTCAACTATAATCAAAATTGGAGGGCTGATTGCATTATTCATCCCAGTAAGCAAGATACCCCTTACCAAGATAAAATTTGATGAGGATTTTGATTAATCAAAAGGGCTAGGCTCAATTTCTTTGAAATTTCAAATTTGTCAAATTCTTTTATCTTTTTAGTATATTGGAAAATAGCATGCCACTATCATAGAAATTATTAAAATACTAGATAGAGAAAAATGGCAGAATACCGTACACATATGAAAATTATCGGAGATATACTATCAACTACTCGAGATGATCTTCAAGATGAAGATGGTGCAACTGTAACTTATCTAATTAGAAAAGCAAATGTTTCTCATTCAAGACTTTCAAGAATGCTAACAATTTTAGTTTCTCAAGGCTTACTAGAAAAAGTAAATGCAGAAGGTTCACGCAAATACAAAATTAGTCAAACAGGAAGAGAGTTTTTGCAAGCATATCATACATTTAGTGGATTTGCAACTAACTTTGGCCTGACTATCTAATCTTCTGTCTCTTCAAAATCATCTAAATTATCATCAAAGTCATCTTCAAATTCTGTATCTGTGTATTCTGGTGATTCACTAAGCATTTTGAAATAATGTCAGATCAGGATTAAAAATGTATTCAAAAGAAAATGAATAATTAAAGAAAAAAATTAGAATAACTAATTGAAAGTAAAATGCGACACCCAAGGAATTGAAACGGCATCACAATCTGTCAAAAATGGCGGAATTGTTGTATATCCAACAGATACAGTTTATGGCATAGGATGTGATCCTTATAATAAAAAATCAGTAGAGAAAATTTATCAGATAAAGCAAAGACCAAAGACAAAACCCTTTCCCATTCTGGCTTATTCAATTGATGTTGCCTCTGAAATAGTAGAATTTGATAAAGATTCAAAAAAAATTGCAGAAAAGTTTTGGCCTGGCCCCTTAACTTTAATTTTAAAATTAAGAGATGAAAAATTAAAAGAATCTCTAAATCTGAGTGAAAAAATTGCCATACGGGTTCCAAACAATCAATGTTTGCAAAGTCTTTTGAAAAATTCTAAATTTTTAATCGGAACAAGTGCTAATCTTTCAGGAGAAAATGCTTTTACAAAATCTGAAGAATGCTATCAAAGAGTAAAAGAATATGATATTTTTTTGGATGGTGGCAATATTGAAGGTGGAGGGGAGTCAACCATACTAGAGATGATTCAAGGAAAGCCAACTATTCATAGAGCAGGAGCTTTGAAAAAAGAGGAGATTATAGAATTTCTTTGAATTTAATAATTACATGTGCCAGACATCTGGAACCTGAAACACAAGAAGAGATAACCAAAATTTTGGGAGAATTTGGAGACGATGAGCCTAAAATTACAATTACCAACATGTCAGGAATCCTAACTGCAAAAACAAATCTAGATCCCATCAATGTAGTAGAAAAAATACAGGAATTAATCCTAGATGAACCATGGAGTATTAGGTATTGTCTTCGAATTATTCCAATTCAAATTGTCTGCGAAACAAAAATTGAAGATATTGAAGAAAAAATCTCAGAATTAATTGAATTAATATCAGAAGGAGAATCTTATAGAATTTCAATTGAAAAAAGAAATTCTGATATTTCAAGTCAAGAGATGATAACAAAAATTGCCAATAAAATAAAAAACAAAGTGTCTTTGGAAAACCCCGATAAAATTATCCAAATAGAGATTCTAGGAGGGATAACAGGTATGGCAGTTCTTAAAAAATCAGATATTTTGAGCGTTGAAAAAACAAAGCGAAGTCTGTCAGATTAGAATTGCACCTTTTTCAATTAAAAGATCTTCCAAGGGATTTTTTGAAGAAATAGAATCTAGATGTTTTTTTGATATCTTAAAGTGTTTTTTTAAAAATGAAGAATTATCTTTTGAAAAAACTTCAATAGTAAATGGAGTTATTTTTTGATATAGCTTATCTAACATTGTTTTGTTGCCTACTGCAATCAAAATAAAATTGATTTTTGGTTTAATCCCCACAAAAGTAATTGCATCTGCAATCTGTTTTGTGGCTGCAAAACGCATTAGTATATCAGTTTCAAGTTTATTTGAAAGTAAAATGTTCTCTTTTTCTGAATCAAGAGAGATTGAGAGAATTTTCTTCAAATGATATGAATTTAAAACAAAATTACTTGAAATTGCTTGTAATTTTATTTTAGGAAATTCTTTTCTAAGGTCATCAAGGAAAGAAACGTCGATTTGCTTATTGCCTTTAATTTCTACTATTTGGATTAACTTTTTTCCAATACTAATGGTGATTTTTTTATTTGATCCTCCATGAATTACAGGAATAATACTTACCAAATCACCATTTTTTATCTGTGTCATTTTTCCCTCCATTGCAGAGGAATCGGCTCCATTTACGGCAATCAAAATATTGTTAATATCCAAATTAGGTGTATTTTCTGGTTTAATCTCTACAAGTCTTTCAAGAAGTTTTTCTATCGTGATGCCATCACCTATATCCAATTCTAATTGATCAGTTGAAAATGATTTTTTTGCTCCACCAATGAGTTTTATTGTTATCATGATTTTGATTAATACAATTGAGAAAATTAATTTTTTGAAAAATTATTCAGTTTTTTCTTCAGAAGATTCAGTGGTTTCTGGCGCATCTGGAGTCTCAACACCTACTTCAATAACAGTCTCTTCAGTTTCTGGTGTTGATTCAGTTTTAATTTCTACAGTTTCTTCAGTTGGAGCAGTCTCTTCAATTGGAGCACTTTCTTCGATTGATTCATCTGCTTGTGATTGTTTAAATTCCGCCTCTCGTTTTTCTTTTTTAATAAATTTAGTAATATAACCTGCAACTTCATTTTTTAATCCCTTTGAACGAACTATGGCAACTTCATCTAGTGATTTTTTATTATCAGCGAAATCTTCCCCGAATTTTGACTTGTGTTTGTCTAGTACTTCGAATGAAAGACGCTTAATTCTATCCACTGCTCGAATACCAGAATAGGGTTTTTTATACCTATATTCCAAGAAATTTTTTGGAATTTCTCTCCAGTATTACGGCCATTTCATCATATTGCTTGTTTAAAATTTTAGAAGAACAAAAAATTACGCTTGGAATAAAACCAATCTGAGCCGATTTCATTTCAAAACATCTTGAAAATCTCACAGGACCATCTGTTTCCACAAGAATCTTCTCTTCATTTGTTTTAGTTAATAGTGTCTGTTTGTCATTTGCATAAACCATTACTGGTCCGTATGAAACAAAAAAATCCATGTCCATTGCCTTTGTGAGCTGTTTCTTGCTACCATCAAACCAATGAAGTAGCGCATTTTTTGTTTTATAAGAAGTCATTATTTCAAAAACATCATCTAGACTTTTTCTAGAATGAATAGAAACTGGTTTTTCGTATTTCTCTGCAATGGATAAAAGTGATTCAAAAACATGGGTTTGATTTTTTTTATCTTCGTCTGATTGTACATAAGTTGGATCTAACCCAATCTCCCCAACACCTGAAATAATATCAATATTATCTTGTATCAAATTCATCATTTGGTCTAAATCATTATTTGCACATTCTGGATGTATTCCAATAAAAGGTAAAATCAATTCACTTTGTTTTGCAATTTCCAAAGTTTTTTTTGAATTAGAATAATCCATAGAAACACAACAGGCTTTGATTTTCATTGATTCCATTGCTTTGATGGTATGACTTAGATCCTCTTGATACACAGGATCAGACAAATGAATATGTGAATCAAATAACCAAGTCATTATCTTGTAATTTTACAAATAGTCCGTATAAATCGATTTCTTGGTGATATTTTTTCACTCATCGTCTTTTATCATAATATACAAAAAATAAAATCAATGAGGTCATCAGAATTAGGTCTTTCTGCAATGTATAGAATTTTGAAAAAAGCAGGTGCAGAAAGGGTAAGTGATGAATCAGCAGATGAGCTCCGTCGAATTATAGAGGAGTTGGCTACCAGTATTGCAAAAAGTGCAGTAGACATGACATCTCATGCAGGAAGAAAAACAGTCAAAGCAGAGGATGTAAAACTTGCTTCAAAGCCATTTTCTAAATTCTAATCTAAAGAGTTTAATTATTCATTTTGTGTTTTTTAAAACGGTACTCTGGCAGAACGGTTATGCGTGAGCCTGCAAAGCTTATACAAGGGGGTTCGACTCCCTCGGGTACCTTTTTTATTTATTCAACAATTACCTTGCCTTTCATCCACGGATGTAAGGTGCAAAAATAATCAAAAGCACCTTTCTCATCAAAAGTATAGCTAAATTTTTGCTCAGGATCTAAATGTCCGCTATCAAATAGTGCAGTTGGTTCACCATAAATTCCAGAAGTCACACTGTGAAAGGCCACATCTTCATTTGACCAAGTTACTGTTTGATCTTCTTTTACAGAAATTATTGATGGAACATAACAAGAATCTGTCTCCTCACAACCTGGGCGCGATACTTTGGTGGGCATTATAACATCAGCCTCAATAACAATTGGTGATTTTTCTTCTATTACTTCTGAATCACCGCTCTGAAACGCAGCAGCTATTGCAACTAAAATTATTGCACAAATGATTCCAATTGATATTATTGTTTTTCTCAAATTAAATCACATTTAGAACCAAGTTATTATATAATTACCAAATTCTCTAAATATATAACATCCTAGAAAAATTGTTTGGCTCAAAATGAAAGTGGTCTGTTAGAATACATTCCTGGATCACAAGCACTGTTAATTGAAAAGAAATCCATTCAGCCTTTAGAAGGATTTTCTGAAAACATACAAGATAACATTCAGGATCATGCAGAGAACTCTAAAAGTGAAGTTGAGAAAGGAAACAACTTTCTTCAATGGGTACTCACCAGAGTTTTTGAGGCCACAGAGGATGATGCAGCAGATGCGATTGTTGATGGAGCAAACGATCTTGGAATAGATGCATATCTTCCAGTAGATTTTTCAGACAATACTATTCGTCTATTTCAATCAAAGTATGGAACATCGCACTCTCTTGAAGCAATAGCTAAATTCAAAGAAGATTCAAAACGTCTTTTGGGAAAAGACATCACAAAAATGAGACCAGAATTGGCTCAGCTTGTAACAAAAATCAAAGAAAAAAATTTGAAAATAAAGTGTTGTTATGTAACTAATCAAAGAGTAGAGTATTCTGATGAATTTATCGAGATTTTAGATATAGAAAAAATTATTCAAAAACTATGGGATAGAATAAAAAAACCAGCTGCTGGGAAAAAATCCTCAATAAAATTAGAAAAAATGTTGCGTTATGATAACACAATTTTGGGAGTTTTAAAACTTAGAGAACTTACAGAGTTTGTTAGTAAAAACAAAGATTATGTTTTTGAATCAAACATTAGGCAGTGGATGCAGTTTAAGACTACAGTAAACAAAGGATTACGAGAAACCCTACAAAATAATCCAGGTAAATTTTTCTTTTATAATAATGGAATTACCATTGTTGTTAGTAATTTTGAAGAGTTGGGAGATAACATCATACAACTTTATGCACCTCAAATTGTAAATGGTGCACAAACATCTAATTCAATTGTCGATCATGCTAAACGAACCAAAAACATGAATGGCTCCATGACAGTTACAATAATCAAAGCTGATGATGAACTAGAACAAAATAACATTACAAAGTATAGAAACTCACAAAATTCCGTAAGAGGAAAAGATCTTGTTTCATTAATGGACTTTCATAAATCTATAAAATCTCAATTAAAAAATTGTGGATATTTTTATGAAATTCAGGCAGGATCTTTTGATACTAAAACAAAATCTAAACAATCCGAATACGGGGGAGACTCTACATACAACAAATACCTCCCAGATAATCACAAAAAAGTTATTGTTGCAAAAGATGCAATTCAGGTTCTAGTAGCTGGAATTGAACAAAGACCTACAGAGGCATATAGTTCTCCTGCGCAGTTTCTTCCTCGCGGAAGAAAATATGATGATGTCTTTAATGAAAATCTCAAAGATGATTACAGAGTTTTGCTTTATCCATATTTTGTAAAAGAATATGCAAAAAAAGTACTAGGGTATGGAAAAAAAGGAGGACACAAAACAAAAAGATATGCAACTTTGTTTTATGTCGCAGTATACTTTAGAATAATGTATAAAAAAATCCTAGAAACCAAAGGAGATTTTAAAAAAGATGCTGTAAAACTAGAGCCTATATTTCGTAGTTTCAAGCTAAATTCTCGAATCCTCAAAGTTACTGACATTATAGTTACAAAATTTCTAGAGGACACAATTGTTGATGATGAAATTGAATTGGCAAATACCAAACATAATTTCTTCTCACAGCATGTCTGGAACGATACAATGCTAAGGGTTTTAGATAAAAAAATTAGGCAAGAAGAAGAGGAAATTCTATCCTTAAAAAAACTGGCAGAAAATTTATTTTAAATTTTAAAGGTAGAAGTCCAACCAAGTAAAAATCTTGCAGGAGGTTTACATTGGCCAGACTACCTACCTAAATTTCCTATTATCAGGTGATATTTAACATGATTTTTTTTAATTAACTTTCAAACCTAGCATGTTTTTTATATTGATTAAAAAGAGCAAGCATACTTTGGGATCCAAACACAAATGTGTAATTTGCAATGAAGAGGTAACTATACAATTTAAGTCAATGCCAGAATGGTCAATGGAGGGAGTCTTATGTGGAGATTGTTATTCGAAAAAACTCAGTGACTTTTATCCTGGGGACCATGCGAATCTTAGTAAAAAATAAGATTATTTTACTTTAGAATATTTGTTAACATTCAGGCAATTCCATGCAAGAGAATCATCTTTGATATTTTTTTCATCTAGAAATGCAATATCAGTAACAGTTTTTTTCTTTTTTAACAAATTAACCTGGAAACTTTCAAATTTTCTACATTTGCAAACCTCATACAAACAAGCATCTTCATCATTTTTGTCATGGTCCTCAGCTGCATGACCACAATTACAGACTGCATCTTTTTTTACATCCTTTAGATATTTGTCAGAATAAGTTCCTAATCGTAAATATGCTTCACCATCATGACCCTTTTTGAATCGCTCATAATTTTCTGATCTAGGTAACATTTTAAAAAATGACATGTTTGTTTGAGGATTCTGTGAGTCTGCTGCCATAATGAACCAGTAATCATCATCGGTCTCAACAAATCTTACTCTGATTGAATGGTCTAACCATCGATTAATTGTATCATGCCAAAGATTCGTTGCTTGTTTTCTGTCAGAAAAAAGTGGGACAACATTCATTCTTAGATCATAGTAGCGATATGCAACGCCCACAAAGTCATCAAACCATGGTACTGGAGAGTGATGCGACAATATCAACAAACCATGGCTGGAGTATATTTATCTGAACTGAATTAGTGGTAATACCCTTATATCATGGCCAGACGTAATTGTAAACATGGCATCGTATAGAACTAGCATGCAGATTGTTGGAGATCTTTTGACTGCTACTGAACAGTCAGGTCAAGAAGGTATCAAGACTACAAATTTGCTAACAAAAGCTAATCTATCACATTCCAGACTATCAAAATTTCTCTCAAATTTGACCGGAGCTGGTCTTATCAACAAAATAGAGTTTGATGGAAAAAACACATTTGTAATTACACAAAGAGGAAGACAATACTTGGAAACATATGTAAAATTTGCAGATGTTGCAGGATCCTTTGGATTAGAACTTTAGAAATTATTTTTTAGATCTTCTTTTAGCTTTATCTTTTTGTTTCTTTTTTCGTTCTTGGAATGCACTGTAAAGCCAAATGATGATTATACCTGCAATAGCTGCATAAAATAATGGAATTATAGGCGGATCTCGAATTTCCCCTGTACCTGGATTTACAAAAGCAATTGGTATAGTGACAATCATGAAAATTAGTATTACTAGGAGATATTTATCCACAAATTTTTGGGTTTGCAAAACCATATATCTTTTTGATTTACAATTTGAAAATAGAAAAAGTATGGTAAAAATGCCTGAAATTGTAGGTCTAGGTCTAGTTGCAATAATGACTTTAGCTTTTGTTGGTGCATTCAAACCACAGGTATCAATGGGAATGTCACCGGTATTTTGGGCATGTGCAGTTGGAGCATTGGCAATTATTTTCTATAGAAAGTGGAAAGGAAAACAAGAAAAAAAAGAAAACTAGAATTATTTTATAACAAGTTATGATCTGATCAATGTCTTCTCAACCGGCAGATCTATAAAGGAGAATTCGAGGGTAGAGTAAGAGAAGCAGATGGCAGATCAATTAAAACAATGGTGGAAAGGTTTAGGAGAAGAACTTGAAACTGACATTGAATCCCTAAGCGAATAAAATTCATAAAATTAGAAATTTTCAAATTTTTACAAAAATAAAAAAGCCTCGAACGGGGTACGAACCCGCGACCTAACGCTTACGAGGCGTTCGCTCTACCAGGCTGAGCTACCGAGGCGCTTTTGGCTTATTCTATCAGAGTTTATAAAAAGCCTTTCTGGTTTTGATCAGATGAAAAAAACTATTTCTGGAGTAAGGGGAATTTTTGGAGATGATTTTACTCTTAGAGAAGTACTTGAATTTTGTAATAATTTTTCATCATTAATCAAATCTCAAAAATGTGTAATTGGTAGAGATACTCGACCAACAGGAATTATGGTTAAAGAAACTGCAGGTGCTGCATTAAGACAAAATGGAATTAATGTTTATGATCTTGGAATGGCTCCAACTCCAGTAGTTTTTCATGAATCTCAAAAATATGGTTCAGGAATTGTTGTTACATCATCGCACAATCCAATAGAGTGGAATGGCTTGAAATTCATAATTGAGGGACGAGGGATTAACGAGAGTGAATTACCCCAAATTTTGGAGCATCAAGAGTATAAGAAATCCTCAATTGGGACAGAAGATGAAATAGAATCATCATACCTGGATGATGCTAAAAAAATTATTGGAAATATAAAAAACACGCCTAAAATTGCAGTAGACATTGGTGGCGGGGCTGCAAGAGATTTTGCTCCAAAACTGTTAGAAGAATTGGGCTGTAGTGTTCAGGTGATTAATCCAGATTTAGATGGATGCAGCAGGGGACCAGATCCAACATCAGATAACTTGACTGATCTTGTTTCAGCTTCTGCAGATAAAGATATTGGATTTGCTTTTGATTTGGATGGAGATAGATTAGTTGTTGTTAAAAATGGAAAAAAACAATCACCTGATGTTACATTGGGTTTAGGAATTGCAAAAGCATTAGACTTGGGTTACAAAAAATTTGTTCTAAGTATAGACACTAGTGTTTCAATTGAGAAATTTATTTCCGAAAATGGTGGAACCGCTCAACGCTCAAAGGTAGGTGAGGCAAACGTCATTGATCTAATGATAAAGACACAAGCCCAAGCTGGAGGTGAGGGAAGCAGTGCAGGTTTTATTTTACCTGAATTTAATTTCTGCAGAGAAGGAATTCTTACCAGTGGTTTAATTGCATCAATGTTGGAGGATTCAAAATTTAATGAGGTGTTAAATTTTATGGAAAACTATATTCAGATAAGAGAGAAAACAAATGTAGATTCATCTTATCATGATAAGGTAATTGAGAAAGTTTCAAGTAAATTAAATACAAAATACTCTGAAGTAGTTACTTTAGATGGGATTAAAGGAATAATTGATGAGAACAGCTGGGTTTTGATTAGAAAATCAAACACTGAAGATATAATTAGAATCTCAGCTGAATCAAATGACTCTGATAAATGCAAGACAATTGTAAAAGAAACAACACAACTAGTGAATCAATGCTATGAAGAAATTAGATGAATCTGAAATAATAAATAAATTTCAAAAAATATTTGGAAACTCTAACTTTGTTTCAGAAGATGTAGAGTCTTTCAGTATAGGAAAAACCAAAATTATACTCAAAGTCGATACCCTAGTTCAAAGTACTGATATTCCTCCTAAAATG
Organism: Nitrososphaerota archaeon; assembly: GCA_030611185.1. Classification (GTDB taxonomy): domain Archaea; phylum Thermoproteota; class Nitrososphaeria; order Nitrososphaerales; family Nitrosopumilaceae; genus Nitrosomaritimum. The sequence continues at coordinate 1,464 of JAUWQG010000003.1, read as the reverse complement.
AGCCTAAATGACGCTGCAAGAAAGAGTGTGGTTGCATGTGTGAGTGACTTTGCCGCAAAAGGTGTCAAGCCCCAATGGGGAATAATCTCTGTGAATCTTCCTTCAAATATTTCTGTCAAGCAAGTAAATGAAATTGCTCAAGGATTCAAGGTAGCTTCTAAGGAGTTTGCAATCAAGTTTCTTGGTGGGGATACTAATCAAGGAAAAGAAATAGTCTTTCATGTTTGCTTGTTTGGAGAAGCAAAAAAAATAGTAAAAAGAAAAGGAGCCAAGGTTGGTGATTTGATTTTTGTAACAGGTCCATTTGGCTATACAGGAGCTGGTCTTGATATCTTGCTGAAAAAATTCAAGAGAAATGACAGTTTTTCTAAAAATGCAATAAAGTCAGTAGTAAAACCTAAACCCAGATTAGAATTTGGTATCAAGTGCAAAGAATGCTTTACATCTTCAATGGATTCAAGTGATGGTTTATCCACTACACTAAATGAAATGGCAAGACAAAGCAAATGCAAACTTGTAGTAGAAAAAATTCCATCAAAAACAGAAGTTGAAAACTTTTCCAAAACATTCAAGAAAAATTTTGAATCCCTAGTCTTTCATTCAGGAGAAGAGTATGAAATTGTATTTACTGCTCCAAAAAAATACAAATTAAAAATTCTCAAAATAGCAAAGACCACAAAAACACCAATAATTGAAATTGGTAAAGTGGTAAAAGGTAAGGGAGTAGTTTTAGAAAAAGATCAAAAAATAATCAAGCTAAAAGACTTGGGTTATCGTCATTTTAAATGAGATTTCAACACAATCTAGGGATATTCAAATTGCATATTCCACTTGTGTGACCAGCGTCGAATAAGATACACAGCAACAGCAAAGGTTACTGCCTGATAGATTACCATAGTTGCAATTGCAAGTTCAGGGCTTTCTCCCAAGAAAATATACTCCCAGTTTAGTTCTCCAGATATAGTCATAATTTTATCCTCATCATACTCGCCAATTGATGGAAGGATTGCAGAGTTTATTCCACTCATGGCAAAGCCTACTAAAATCATGATAAGAAGATACCATCGAAGTTTTTTGATGTGGTATGCCGCATACAAATCTAAAATTGGAATAAAGACATAGATTGTCTGGCGTGTTAGACTAACTTTTCCTGTTGCAGGCATATTTACTGTAAAACAGATACTATTGATGCCATGACTTGGTCTCCTGTTGTTCCATTGGAGTTTATCGTTACCTTACATCCAGAATCTTCATTGGGAGTTGCAATTACAGTTACACTGCTTCTTTGACGAGTAAAATAGTAAACTATAGCTGCAGGCCAAATCAATATCGCTAAAATTATTACAATGACCCAGCTAAATTCACGATTGCCTTCGGCAATTACTGATTTGTTTGCCTCAACTGTTTTTATTTTATAATCACTTTGACCAATTGCTTGCTGTATTTTTGGAAAAGTATCTTCAA
>JAUWQG010000007.1 GCA_030611185.1 Nitrososphaerota archaeon | reverse complement strand
AAAGGTTTATCATTAAAAGATTCATTTTCATTTCCTATTCCTGAAAATTTAGAGCCTTTCAAAAAAGATTTAAAGTCAATGCATAATTTAGAATAGTAAAATTAATTTTTAGAATTCTTTACTAGATTTACAAAATATTTGTGCAAAGAAACATCTTTAGTTAATTCAGGATGAAATGAAGTTCCAATAATATTGCCTTTTTTTATTGCAACAATTTTTTCATTGAATTTTGCCAAAATTTCTACATCGGAACTTGCTTCAGAAATTGAAGGAGCTCTAATGAATACACCACGGAATTTTGGTATGCTGATTGAATCCATTGCAATTTCAGCCTCAAATGATTCTCTTTGTCGTCCAAATGAGTTTCTCTCTAGTTTGACATCAAGTAAATCCAACAGTGGTTGATTGGTTTTTCCAACAACTCTATCATCAGCTGTTTTAGAAAGTAAAATCATGCCTGCACATATACCCAAAACAGGCATACCTTTCTCAATTTTTTCCTTAATCACACGAAGTGAGCTGTTTACAAGAGATAATTGGCCAATAGTAGTGCTTTCCCCGCCTGGAAGTATTAGACCATCTAGTTTCTCAACATCATCTGCGGTTTTGACATCAGTAACTGTTCCATCTATTCCTAATTCATCAAGGGCTTTTTTTGTAGAGAGTATATTTTCTTGAACGTCTCCTTGGATTGCCAAAACTCCAACTTGAAGACTCAGGATGATCCACCGCGTTCTTGCATTTTTAATTCCAAAGTATTAACATCTAATCCCAACATGGATTGTCTTTCATCAATCATTTTTTGGGCTTCTTTTACTTTTTCTGGTTCATCCCAGAAGGTAGTAGCCAAAACAATGGCTCTTGCTCTATCTTTTGCATCATTTGCATTAAAAATTCCAGATCCGACAAAAATTCCATCACATCCAAGTGACATCAAATATGCCGCATCAGCTGGTGTTGCAATTCCTCCAGCAGCAAAGTTAACCACAGGTAAACGACCAAGTTTTGCAGTCTGCTCAACAATATCATAAGATACTTTGAATTCTCTTGCCATACGGACTAGGTCTTGATGATCACCTGAATCATAAATTGCTTTTATTGTACGTAGTTCATCATTAACTTTTTTGATATGAGTGATAGCTTCTGCCACATTTCCAGTTCCTGGTTCTCCCTTTGTTCGAATCATTGCAGCTCCTTCTTCGATTCTTCGTAATGCTTCAGCTAAAGATCTTGCCCCATTTACAAATGGAGTTGTAAAATCCCATTTCCAAATATGATGATGTTCATCTGCAGGAGTTAAGACTTCGGATTCATCAATCATATCCACATCCGTTTCTCCTAGAACTTTTGCCTCATACACATGGCCTATTCTACACTTTGCCATTACAGGAATTGTAACTGAATCCATAATATCTTGAATAATTCTAATACTTGCAGTTCTTGCAACTCCACCAGCTTTTCTAACATCAGAAGGAAGTTTATCTAAAACCATAACAGAAACTGCTCCTGCCTCTTCTGCAATTTGAGCCTGCTCAACATTTGTAACATCCATCACTACACCGTTTTTTAGCATGTGAGCAAACCCACGTTTCAAAGTTGAAGAGCCACGAAGAGTATTACCTGCTTCGGATTTCTCAAAAACTATTCCTTTTGCATTCTTTCTTTCACCTGCTAGTGGAAGCATACTCTAAGTTTCACTTGTGGCTATTTGTACCTATTCACTAATCTGATTGATTACTTGATCTAGTTGGAATTCTACCATGGTAATTATTGGTGGAATGAATTTTTCTGTGGCATTTTGTTCTGGCCAGTGAATTTGTTTAATTTGTCCATTCAAAATAATTTTTACATTTGATTTTTGATAATCCATTACATCATCTTTGATTGGAAATGATTCAGAGGGGATTTCGATAAAACCAGTTTCTTTAATCAAAGCAGTTAATTTTCGAATCTGTTTTTCGCTTAATTTAGATTTTATCTGCGGTTGTGGATAGCCCTCCTTAGTAACTGAGTATTCTATTTCTCCGTTGTTTTTGATTAAGAGAATTTCAGTTTTTTGAGCACCTTCTCTGTCAGTAACACCAAAGGATATTTTTTTTAATTGATGTTTCGTGTACTCGATTCGAATTGTATCATTGGGATTTGCAGCAGAAAACGGAATATCAGGTTTTGTGATTAAGGGAATGGCAATCAAGAGGGCAACAATGACAGGAATAGAACCCACTGCTAGCATAATTAGTTTAACCATGATTTTCTTTACAATTCTAAATTCAGATTTATTGCAATTAAACCTTAATGAAAGTAACTTAAAATTCAAGTTCGTCTCAATATTTTTCGTGGGGTCGTAGCCTAGCCTGGTAGGGCGACAGTGTCTACAAAGATCACCGCTAAGGGCTCCAAAGGTAAACTAAGCTAAACTGACTCAGGGATGATGTAAGTTTGGAGCTGTAGTGACCCGTAGGTCGCCGGTTCAATTCCGGTCGGCCCCACGTTCATATTGTGCTCATTAACTTGATTTACATTATTTTATTCACTTGATAACATAGAAAGATTACTTTACAAATGCTCATAACAACAAATTACAAAATATTCATTTTGCATATTGAAAAAACAGAACAAGTTTTAAAGTTGTAACATATTGTATAGTAACTTTCATGGCCTGTTTATGCACAGAGGATGAACCTCACAGTTGCAGCAATCGAAAATATGCGTGGTTTGAATCCAGGAAAGACAGAGATTCAAAACCCAACATGGAAAGATTTGATTATCAATTCAGGTGCAATTGTTCCAAAAAAATTTTCTAAAAATTATCTTTCAAAAATGTCTGATGACGAAATGGAAAAAATAACAGACAATATGTCGGATTATTTCTTAGAAATGATCAGAAAAGATTCTCCCAAAATTGATTTTAATATACTTGAAAAAAGACTCAAAATAAAATACATGTACGATGGCCATTCAGCGATGATTCTAAATGGCAGAAAAGGAGTGCAAATAATTGTTGACCATGAAATGCCAAACCCATGGTCTGAGATAAACTGCAAAACCGAAATTAAATTGTTTGAAAAATGTGGTATGAAAGTTTCAGATTTTAGAATAAGAGAAAAAATTTACAGTTATGTAATAGAGTCAGAAGAGGAATTCTATAAAGAATTGAGAAAAATGCCAGACACTTTTTGGTTTGATAAGTCAAAGGTAACCAAAACTATTTCACAGGATATACTTGGACAGATTGAAAAAACTGCTAATAATGTGGGTTTTACCCTTGAGGATATCCTAGAATTGATGGCTGAAAATGAATACATAACAAAACTCAGATACAAAAAATAGGCTTTCTATCATACCCATTCAGCCTCAACACTAAGTATGCGTATTGTGTAAGACTAATTTTCAAATAAATTTAAAATAAATTGTAAAGTCTTGCCATCGAAACTTTACTGGCAGGATCTACTGTTGCAATTTTTCCATCTACTTTAACCTCATACGTTTCAGGATTAACCTCAATGTTTGGCATAAGATCATTGTATAACATATCTTTCTTGCCAATAGAACGACAATTTTTCACTGGAACCAATTTCTTGTGGGAGCGAACTTTTCCTTCAAGTCCATTATCCAATGCCAATTTAGATGTAAAAGTAAAAGCAGTTGATTGAGGAGTTTTACCTAGAGCACCAAACATTGGACGGTATAGTACTGGTTCTGTGGTAGGAATTGAAGCATTAGGATCTCCCATAATAGAATATGCGATAAAACCTCCCTTGATAATCATTTTTGGTTTGACTCCAAAGAATTGAGGAGACCAGATTACAAGATCAGCTAATCTTCCAGATTGAATAGAACCAACATAATCAGAAATTCCATGTGTTATTGCAGGATTAATTGTAATTTTCGACAGATACCTCTTTACTCTAAAATTGTCATTTCTATCATTATCTTCTGGAAGAGATCCAGTCATCTTCTTCATTTTATCGGCAGTCTGCCAGTTTCTAGTGGTGACTTCACCAACTCTGCCCATTGCTTGACTGTCTGATGACATCATGCTTAATACACCAATATCATGTAAAACGTCCTCTGCTGCAATTGTTTCTCCTCTTATTCGTGATTCTGCAAATGAAACATCTTCTGGTACAGATGGATTGAGATGATGACAGACCATCATCATGTCAAGATGTTCTGCCAAGGTATTGACAGTAAATGGTCGAGTAGGATTTGTCGATGATGGAAGAACATTATCTTTCCCTGCAATTTTTATTATATCTGGAGCATGGCCTCCACCAGCACCTTCAGTGTGATAAGTGTGAATTGTTCTTCCATCAATAGCCTCAATCGTATCATCGACAAACCCACATTCATTTAGAGTGTCTGTATGAATGGCTAACTGGGTGTCAGTTTTGTCTGCCACCTTCAAAGCAGAATCAATTACAGCAGGAGTTGCACCCCAATCTTCATGAATTTTTAAACCACATGCCCCTGCTTCGATTTGTTCAAGCAGTGCTGTTTCCAAAGAATCGCTTCCTTTTGCAAGGAAACCAAAATTTAGTGGCAAGTCATCAACTGATTCAATCATTCGATGTATGTTCCATTTGCCAGGAGTACATGTTGTTGCATTGGTTCCATCAGCAGGACCAGTCCCACCACCAATCATAGTAGTTGTACCATTACATATTGCATGTATCGCTTGTTGGGGAGAAATAAAATGAATATGCGTATCCACAGCTCCGGGGGTACAGATAGTGTGTTCTCCGGCAATTATTTCAGTGTTAGATGAAATTATCATATCGACGTCATCCATAATGTTAGGATTTCCTGCATTGCCTACACCAACAATTTTTCCATCCTTAATACCAATGTCTGCTTTGATAATTCCCAAAAATGGATCCATTACAATTGCATTGGTAATTACAAGATCAAGTGACTCTTCTCGTGAAACACCACTTGCTTGCCCTTGTCCGTCACGTATACTTTTACCTCCGCCAAATACGGACTCGTCCCCATATTTGATTAAGTCTCTTTCAATTTCAATAATCAAATCAGTATCTGCAAGTCGGACTCTATCACCAACAGTAGGCCCATACAAATCAAGGTATGTCTTTCTTGGAATTTGTAGAGTCATTGTTATATTCCCTTGAATCCTTTTTCGGCAGCTTTTTTGAAGGCTTCCTCTTGTTTTTCTTCTAAATTCCCATTTACAAGTCCACTAAATCCATAGACAATTTTTTTTCCACCAAATTCTGTAAGTTGAACTTCTTTACTCTCTCCTGGTTCAAATCTAATCGAAGTCCCAGATGGAATATTAAGATGGCATCCATATGATTCCCTTCTTGGAAATTCAAGTGCCTTGTTAACCTCAAAAAAATGTGTGTGCGACCCCACCTGAATTGGCCTATCCCCAGTATTTTGAACACTTATTGTTTTACTAGATTTTCCAACATTTGCAATGATATCTTCATCTGAGGGAAAGTATTGTCCAGGAATCATATCTCACACAATTGGATCATGAATTGTTACTAATTTAGTTCCATCTTCAAATGTGGCTTCTACTTGAACGGAATGAATTAGTTCTGCTACACCAGGTAACACATCTTCTTTAGATAGAACTTGTTTACCCGAACTCATAAGTTCGTGAACGGTTCTTCCGTCTCTAGCTCCTTCTAAAATATGATCAGAAATGATGGATACAGCTTCGGGATGATTTAGCTTTAGTCCTCTGTCTTTTCTTCTACGTGAAAGTTCTGCTACAACAAAAATATTTAGCTTTTCTGATTCTTTAGGAGTAAGCATCATTAGAATAAATATTCTATTGTAGTATTTAATTATTAAAAAATGAAAAATACCAAAGTATATCTTTGTGTCTTCAATTGATACTCCGTGTTAGAGGTCCATTCTCCTATAGGGAATATTTTTGATGAAGGATTTGAGGATTTAGAACATGGAGATTTTGAGCGCTTAAAAATTTCAAGAACTGAAATAGAAAAAAGGGTTTTAAGAAAGCAAACTGATTGTGGTACAGATATTGGATTCAAACTAGATCCTGGAGTGCGGCTTCGACATGGCGACATTATAAAAAATAAGGATTCAAAAATTATTGTAGAGCAATTATCTGAGAGTGTTATTTCGGTTAGATTTGCAGACAAAACTCCTACAGATATTAAAATTCTTTTAGGACATATGATTGGAAATATGCACAGACCAATTTCCATTCAGCATGAAGAGATTTTGATTCCAATCTTAGCTGATTCTGAAAAGGATACTTTTTCAAAAATTATTGGGCATCTGATTCACCATATCGAAATGAAAATAGACCAGCGTGTGTTTATCTCACAATCAGGTGTGACTCCTCATGGACATTGAAGAAATTGAGAAAGAATTAGGAGAATTACAACTATCTGATTCATTTTTTCCTACTGGAATATTTGCTGCTTCAAATGGATTAGAATTTCTATTTACTGAGAAAAAAATTAGAAATGCCTCTGACTTGGCTGAGATTATACGAGTTAATATCACCCAACAGATAGGGCCATCTGATTGTGTTGCACTTTCAAATACTTTTGATGAGATTGATAAAGGCAATTTTGATGAGGTTATTAGAACAGACCAAGTCCTGTTTTCTACAAAATCAATTAAAGAGAATAGAGATGCATCAGTAAGATCAGGTGTTCAGTTAGTCAAATGCGTGTGCGAATTTATAAAAAATGATGAAATTTTGAGTCAATATCAAGAAAGCTTGATAAAAAATAAAGTACATGGTGTTTTTCCCATAGCCTTTGCAATTTGTTGTAATGCCTTGCAAATTAAAAAAGAAAAAAGTATGATTATGTTTTTGTATGGTTTTATTGTAATGATGACAGGTGCAGCGTTACGATTAGGATTAATTCAGCATTTGGAAGGCCAAAAAATTATTCATGAATTGAAACCTGTAATCAGCCAAACTGTTAAAGAATATTCAAATAAATCATTATCTGAAATGTGGCAATTTGCACCTCAGATAGATATTGTTCAAATGTCTCATGAAAAAATGGATTCTAAAATGTTTATTACATAAAAATCAGAATTTTTATCATGACTCATATTCCTAGAATTGGTATAGGTGGACCGGTAGGTTCTGGCAAAAGTATGCTTATTGAACGAATGGTTCCAATGTTGGCTAAAGAAGGATATAGCGTAAGTATAATTTCAAACGATGTAATTTCTAAAGAAGATGCAGATAGAATGCGAACAAATTTGGCAACAAAAAAAGGATTGCTGCCCGAAAATTTAGTTATAGGGATTGCTACAGGGGGATGTCCACACACTGCAATTAGAGAAGATCCATCAATGAATCTCTCAGTTATAGAAGAAATGGAATCAAAACATTCCGAACTTGATCTTATTATTATTGAGAGTGGAGGGGACAACGTTACTACTACCTTCAGCCCCATACTGGCAGATTATTTTATTTACATTATTGATGTTGCTGGAGGAGATAAGTATCCAAGAAAGGGAGGACTGGGAATCGTGAGTTGTGACCTTTTATTAATAAATAAAATTGATCTTGCAAGTATGGTCGGAGCAGATCTTGAAATTATGCAAAGAGATGCCAAAATAATCCGTAATGAAAAACCATTTGAATTTATCAACTGTAAAACAGATGAGGGAATAAAAAAAGTCACCGAACACATAATTCATGATGTTTTATTCGATTCTGTTCCTAAATCAGCAAAATCTCAAATGGTGTAGCTGTTGAGTAAATATCTACAAAATACATCAGATGATGCACCAAAAGAAGTTCAGATTTTTGATACCAAAAAAACAAATCCGAATAAAACAAGTGGACAAAATGGTATTCTCGATTTAGAACTTGAAGCCAATTCAGATGGTAAGACAATTATTTCAAAGCAGTATTCTCAAGATCCATTACTTCTTCAGCGAGCATTATACCCTGAAAATTCATTGCCAAATATGGCTTATCTTTATGTCATGTCTTCAGCTGGAGGAATTTTACAAGGCGACAGACACAAAATAGATATTTCACTGAAAAACAATGCGCTTGCTCACTTTACAACTCAAGGCGCCACTCGAGTTTACGGTATGGAATCAAACTATGCATCTCAAATTGTAAACATTACTGTTGACGAGGATTGCTATCTAGAATACATTCCAGATCAAATTATTCCTTACAAAGACTCCAAATATTATCAAAAGGTTAACCTTAATGTTAATGAGAATTCTAATTTGATTTATTCTGAAATATTAACTCCGGGAAGAGTAGCCATGGGGGAATCTTTTGATTATGATATTTGTTATATGAGAACTAGTTGTAAAAATCAAAATAACAAAATTAGATTTTTAGAAAATTTAAAGATAGAACCAAAAAAACAACAACTGCAAAATTTTGGAGTAATAGGAGAATATCAAACAGTAGGAACGGTCTTTATTCTCACTAAAAAGGAAAATGTGGAAGAACTGGAAATGACAATAAATGAAAAAATAATAAAAACTGATACCATTTCAGCTGGAACATCAATTCTTCCTGATGAATCAGGAATAATTCTTAGGATATTAGGAAATAAAACAGAAGATGTTAGTAATTTGGTTTTTAAGACTCTCGAAATATGTAGAAAAAAATGTCTTGGAAGCACGTTTTCTAAAATAAGAAAAAATTAAAATCAGTCTGATCAGTTAGAGGTAATCTAAAGATGTGATTATCAAATAGTTTTTTGGGTACTGCTGAAAATAATTTTTAATTTTACAAAACAGTCGTGTTTCTTAAATTATTTTTTTAGTTTTGAAACAAGTGCAGCATAGATAAATGGCAATATTGTTGTTACCTCAGCATGAAGTGTTGCTTGTTTTGCTTCTTGTGTTACTTTTCCCCAAGAAATTGCTTCTTTAACTAATGCTCCACTAAGACTTCCATCAAACTCTTGAGCAGTTGTAATATAAAATGCGTAGTCTAGCCCATCTCTATATTGATTCCACCATAATGTGTGGTGCTTTGAAATTCCCCCCCCAATCATAAATGCTCCAGATTTCTTAGCTTTGAAAACTAATCCAGAAAGAAGTTCTGCATCACCTAGCATGTTAAGTTTGAAATCACTATGTTTTTGTGAAAACATCCAGATTTGGCTTCCAACAGCTCCATCCATGATTCCTGGGACTATAATTGGAATATCATTTTTGTTGGCCCAGAAAAGAAAAGAATCTTCACCTAAATGCTTTCCAATCATTTTAGTAATATCTACAGTAGTCATTTCTTTTTTTCCGTTTTGATATTCCTCTTCTAAAAAGGACTGCATTTTTTCTTCAATTAATGGACCATAGCTATCCATAGGAACTAAAACATTGCCTAGTCTGTGAATGTTTTGGTCTGCCAATTCTTTATCATCCATTGTGAAAGAGCCTTCTTTGTAATGTGAAAAGTGTCTTGCAATGTCATGATCTAATGCACCACAAGTTGTCATAGCAACATCAAACCACTTGTCTTTAATCATATTCTTGATGATTCCTCTAGTCCCAGTTGATACCAAAGCTGCCACAAATGAGACAAATTTTAGGCATTGATCATCTGAAATCATTTTTTCTAAGATTTCTAACCCTTCAGAAAGATTTACTGATTCAAATCCTCCTGATTGAGATAACTCGTCAAAAATTTTTTCTATCGATGTGTTTGAATCTATCTCAATATCTTTAACTGGACGTCCTGGCTTTATCACAAATTTTTTGTTGCTGATGGATATAAAATCCCTCCGCCATCAACAAAAAAAATAGTATAATGATTAATGGAAAATAACAAGAAACAAATTCAAATAAAATTTGTTAATCTAATCTAAAGTTAAATTTTGTATTATTGATTTCATTTTTAAAATCATTTTAAAATAATCTTCCTTGGGTTCCATACTAGCTACAAATAAGTCGTGATTGTTTAATGGAATGCTGATTAGAGTAACTTTGTCATATTCTACAACGGAAGCTGCCTCATTTCCAATTTTATGAGAGAGATTTTTTGACTTTTCCCATTCCATCTTTGAATAATGAATAGACATTTTCAATTCTTCAGTGGACAAATATTGTTCTAATCCTTCCCGATTCATATCATTGACTAGAATTCCTGAGGTACTTACTACTCCAACAAATCGAATTTTTGAATCTGACTCAAGAATACTTTTGCACATTTTGTCATAATCCATAAAATTTCATGAGTAAACAGGATATTAAAGTATGATTTATGAAAAAATGCCTGCTAAAACAAAATTATTTTTTTGATTTTCTTTGATAACTAAAGTTAGCTTAAACCATTTGCTTCAAAACCAAATTTAAAGTCTAATTTGATTATAGTTTTTCTATTCCGAAAACAATGCCATAATAAGTAGACATAGAAATATCAGTAATTCTCAGATTAAATTTTTTTAAAATTTTTTCTATAGAAGTAAATGCTAGCTTTTCTTGATTAGTTTTAATTTTAGTCTGACCTTCTGTTTCTAATCTCTCCCAATCAGGAAAACTATTCTCTATAAAATTAAAGATTTCATCATACTCTTTTTTTATTATTTCGTTCAAATTCGTTTTCATAAACCAAGTTTGATTTTAAATCTTTGCAGAGATATTTGTTTTAGATATAGATAAAAATAAGAGGTTAGAATTTACAATACGTCTCACAAACCAGATCAAGGAAAAAAACTTACTATGAAGAGTAGGTTAATTTTAATTGCAATAATGTTTATTGCTATTAATTTGATTTTCTATTTTGGCATTGATTCTTCAGATGAATCAGAAAAATCTGTTGATTTTGATGACAAAAATCAAATTACCAATGAAAAAGATGGGGAAATCGAACAAGAAATAACAAATTCACTAAATCCCATTCCCTGATAAATTTGTAATTCCTAATTGGGTAATGGTTAACTAAAAACATACTAAATAGAACTAATTTTAAATACACTTTTTGTATAGTTTAGTAGCCATAACATGTTCAAAAATATTCTTATTTGTTCATTTGTTCCAGAAAATAATGAACATGTTTTTGAAAATGCTATTGAAATAGCAAAGAAATTTGATTCAAATATTGTTTCTCTCAAATGTATTCATGAAGAACTTCCTACTTTTGCTTTGTTCCATACAAAATCAGAAAAGAAAAAAAAGGAGCAGTTAACCAAAAAAATACAGACGGCATTTGATGAAACTGAAAAAATTGCAAAACTTCACAATATTTCAATAAAAACAGAAAGTGTCTTCGTAGAATCATTATCAGAACATGTCTCTACCTTTGTAAACAAGAATGAATTTGATCTTTTTATTCCAGATTTTACCCCTCCATCAGATATAACTTTGCATGAACACAAAGATATTGTAAATAAAATATACAAAAATATTGATTGCCCAATTCTTACTTTAAAGTAAGTTTGTGGATGTTTTGATTTTTACAAATACATTACCATGACATTGCATAAAAAATAGCATCAAGAAAAAATTCTTTGTATGTTACTTTCAATGAGTTAGTAATAGTGATGCATTTGTCTTTGTTCAAGTCCTTCTTGCTCAAAGTGATTGTGAGTTTTTCCCCCATCATAATGGGCATGAACTGTTCCGTCAATATGACAATGTGTGTTGTCGATTAAATCCTTCATGAACACGTCATCCACATTTAGTATCATATTAGTTGTTTCAACTGCAGTTTTGAGGATTTGTTGTTTTACAACTACTGTTTCTATAATTTCTGATGAAGACATGTCTGAAACTTTTCTCCTACTGGAATCTATCCCATACCATTTCATTTTATCACTTGAATCTGAAAATTTAGTTCGCAATTGTGTTAATGTATCTAAAACATTCATCCCTGAATTTCTGGCCAAAGTCAGAGGTATTTGTTCTAAAGCATCTGCAAATTTCTCTATTGCAATTTGTTCCTTCCCTTCGACAAGCCCAGCTTTATGCCTAATTTTTTGGGCTACAATCCATTCAACAGAGCCTGCACCATGTATTATGAAGGGATTTTCAATAAAATTTCTCAATACATAAAATGCATTCAGAGCATTTCTGTGAAATTCATCAAGAAGTCGTTTTGTGTTTGCTCTCAGTAACAAAGTTACAGATTTTGGATTATCACCACCTTCTACAAAAACCATTTTATCTCCACCTATGGATTTCTCATAAACTCTTTTTGCAAAACCTAATTCCTCACTAGATATTTTCTCAATATCCTTGCATGTTTTGCCACCAGTGGCTTTTTCTACCCACCATAAATCATTGTACTTTACTCTGCGCATTGATATAATTCCTTTTTTTGCAAGAGCTTCTTGAACAAACTCATTTACTCCTTTTCTTGATATTACCACATTAGCTCCGGAATCTACAATACTTTTTACAAGTTTGAGTAAGTCAATATTTTCTTGGTTATAGAATTGACTCATTTGTTCTGGTGAATTAATTTCAATTTCGGCATCTGTTTTTGCCCTCATTGTTTCTAATGATTCATTAATTAACAAAATCTTTGCATTTTTGATAGTTCTGGGCATCTCAGAACTATCTATTGTTTTATCAATTACTGTACCTTTGATCAATTGAATATCAGATACATTTCCTATTTTCTCCTCAATTTTAATATCGTCAACATCTATCTTTCCATGACTAAAGTTAGCAATATCACATACTGCCTCAAGTAAGGTATCTACAAACTTTGAATTTTCTTCGTGTAAATCAAAAATAGCTTTTCCTTCAAGGCAGGTATGTAGTAATTGCCTCATCGTTTTTTTATCTCTTAGGTCAGATTTTATCTTGATTTCATCTAAAATTTCTAAAGCATAGTCTAGACTTTTTTCATAACCTCTTGTAATTGTAGCAACTGGAAGTCCAGTGTTTAAAAGTTCTTCAGCATTTTTTAGTAAACTACCCATCAAAATAGCTGTAGATGTTGTGCCATCTCCAACATGAGTATCAACTGTGTTTACAGCATCAACGACAGACTTGGCTGCAGGTTGAATAACATCAACTTTTCTCAAAAATGCACCACCATGATTTGTTAATGTTTCTTCTCCAAGTATGTCTATGTACATTTTTTCCATACCTCGAGGACCAAGAGACGTTTTTACTATTTCTGTAACAAGTATACTTGAAAGTATATTGGTTTGTTGTGACTCTTGTAATCCAACACGTGAAATATCTTGATTTAGTAATTCAGGGTATTTCATTCACTAGTCATCGAATATAAGATATTAAAACATATGTATTAAAATTCTAATTTAATAAAAATTATAATAAAAAATTTCTGAGTGATTCAACTAATGTCACAATGGATTCTTGCTTGAAAGATCATCATCAGGGTCTGATGCGTTAGAATTTAGACCTCCTGACATAGATTCACTTCCTCCTTTGAAGTGTTTTAGATCTTCTCCTGTAATAACATCTTCCTCTGGTGGAACATAGTCTCTAACGTCATGTCTTGCTTTGCCGGGATACTTGCTTTGTGTTGCCAATGCTACTATGAAAAATACAGTAAATGAAACTATTGGGGGTATCATTGTATCTAATCCTGCATATGGAAATTCAGTGATATCTTCTGGCATTATAAAGAAGAATGACAATCTCAAAACAGAACCAACAACAAGAGCTGCTATAGCTGCGGGCATGTTGGATTTCTTCCAGAACAAACCCAAAGTAAGTGGAGCAAATGCACCTGCAAATACTATGTCAAATGCCAATATGAGATAAATTCCCGGAGCTGGAACAAAGTAACCAAGTGCCGTTCCAGCTATCATCATTGGAATAATCGTAATACGGGTTACAACGAGTAGTTTACTATCAGTCCAATTTGGTCTGCCCAACCATCGACGTCGGATTATTCTCTGCATCATATTTCTAGAAACTACACTGGAAATAGCTAACAATCCGCCACTAGCGGTGGACATTGAGGCTCCAATAACTCCCATCAGTATAGATGCACCAATTGCAAAGGGCATAAATTCTGTAGATAGTAGTGGTAACGCCAAATCTGGTGCTGTATCTGCTGGAAGATAGTAAAATGCTACAATCCCTAGCATGCTAGTGGGTATTACAGTAAACATGGTAAGAGCACCACCCATCAATGCACCTTTTTGAGCTGTTTTCGGACTCTTTGCAGAAAATACTCTTTCCATAAAGTCCAGTGCAACTATATCTCCTAATCCTAGTGCAAGAATAGCTCCCCAATTGATTAACGCGCCGTTGGCAATATCGTATAATCCTGAAAGATCCATAAATTCTGGCGGAGCGTTATTGTAAATGACATCCCAAGGAACATCTGAAAATCCTCCGGCGAAAAAGATGAAACCTGCCCAGAAAGAACCTATTGCAAGATAAACCTGAAACAAATTTGTATAGGCTGATGCAAATAATCCTCCTGCAATTGTATATGCTACAACTACTAATGCTGAAATTGTAATTCCCCAGAAATAATCAATACCAAAAACCACTTCTAAAATAAATCCGCTTGCAGCTAAATTACCTGCAACAAGAACTAGAAAACTAATAATCATAAGAATGCCAGAAATTCCTTCTGCTCCATTTCCAAATCTTCTAAAATAGTAATCAGGTAAGGTAATCATAGACATTTTGTTTAATGGTTTAGCATAGAATGCTGCCGTTACTAGCAGACATAATCCTAGACCTATTGGAATAACTGCACCTGCCCAAAATCCAAATTCAAATACCAGTGCAACATTGCCTAATGAAGAATTTCCATCAACTGCTTGAGCTGCAAGCATTGTTCCAACCATAGCTAAAGGCAAACTTTTTCCGGCAACAATCAATCTTTTACCGCTATTCTTGACTAGTCTTCCTGCAAAAATTCCCACTACAAGTGTAATTATAATGAAGGCGGCTACTGCGATTCCAAAGCCCGACATTTCCACCATTGATTCTTTAATTTTAAAAAATTATATAAATTTTCATTAATTAAAGTAAAATACGATTTTTTGACAGAAAAAATACGCATAATACATTATTAGAGGAAATTTTTGTAATATTTTCATTAAAAATACTAATGTATTATAATTAAATCACCATAATTGTAATAAATTATGATTTTCGTATGATAAGATTTAATATTTTTTGTTTTAAGATCTTTTCAGATTTTATCCGAAAATATAGTTAAATTAATCATTTCTTACCTTTTCAAAAAAATGATAAATACCTTATCGAAATTTTTTGTTTCAATTCAAAATCTTTTTTATGTAATCCTCTGAGAAAAACTGTGGACAAACAATATGCCTTTGCAGTTATCTTAATAATTTTGGGTGTTGGTTTAAGTCAATCTGGAGATTCTGATCCTTTTTTATCCGGTCTGGGAATAGGAATCGTGGCAATGGGATCTATTTGGGTGGCCATCCGATTAATAAAAGAAATTAAGAAGAAATGAAGTAAAGAATAGAAATGATATAAACCACTAAATCGGTAAATTGCTATGCCAAGTAAGGGGTATGCTACGGTTGGTTTGAAACCATCAATCATAAACAGATTACAGGATATAACCGATAAGAATTATCCTGGCATGTTTCTCCCAAGTACATTGATAATGATGATGAATGAAGTAAAGAAAGGGTATTACTCTGTAGAATCTCATAACATGAAATTAGATTTGACTGGACACTACAATACCATTACAATTAGATCAGACATACAAGAATGGTTAGAGAAAAGTCAAGAAAAATTAGGCGAAGAATATGAAAAAAAATATAGAGCCAAATGCTTCACAAAATTTGTTAGTTATTTTATAGTTAATTTACTTGAATCAAAATATGAAGCTAGTAATCGTTCTATCAATTTAAAAGAATCAGATTTTACATATCTCCAAAAAGAATACCAAAGACAGAAAGAGTTTTCTCATGAGGGTTTAAGTTTTGAAAAATTTGTCGATGATTACATTAATGAATTGTTTGGAAAAATAAAAGCATCCAAAGAGATACTAACAATTTAATTTTAATTTTTAAAAATATAAAAAATTAAAGAGGAGTCATAGTATCAATTAACCGCGCGTTTGTTACTTGTCCATCTTTTTCTTGGATTACAAGGTCCACAGTATACTTCAAAGAATCTAACATGAAATTAACTTGAACATCCCATGCTTCTCTTGGACCTTTTTCCGGAATTTCAAATGTTTCATTGACTCTAAAGTCGCTAACAGCTCCATAGAGTGCATTAATCACCCTACTTGATTCTCTTTGGATATCTTCTGGTGTGCTTACTTTTTCCATTGTTATAGTTCACGTAGGACAAATATAAAAATATTATAATTTAATTTTTATGAATTTTTTCATATTGTGAATATCATAATTTTGAAAGTTTTTTTAATAAAGAATCTTTTTTCATTTTTTCTATCTCAACCTCAGCTTTATTTTTGTGATAAATTGCAGTTTGATTATCAGGATCAAGTTTTATCGCTTTGACATACCATTTTATAGATTCTTCATATTTTTTTAATGACAAAAGTAATTTACCTTTATAGCTTATGGCATATACATAATCAGGGTCTATTCTTAGAGCTTTTTCACAATAAATTATGGCCTCAGTGTATTTTTTGGAATGTTCTAGAAGCCAGACCATACTACATAAAGCAAGAATATTCTTAGGATCAATCTCTATTGCACATTCACAATAGAACCTTGCTTCTCCAAACTTTTTCAGTGAAGAAAGAGATACTCCTTTACTGTAAAGTGCTCTAACATTATTTGGACTATATTCTAAAATTTTGTCAAAACATTCTATGGCCTTTTTGTATAGGCCTGTTTTATCCAAAACCAGTCCTTTATTTAAAAAGGCATCAGTACAATGTGGATCAATTTCTATTGCCTTGTCATAAAATTCAAAAATATCTTTATTCCCAAATCCCGCAAAATCAAGAGTCCAGCCCTTCGCCACAAGTGCTCGAGTGTTTTTTTTATCTATCTCAAGTGCATTAGTATAGAATTTTATTGCCTCCTCATGTTTTTTCTGCTTTGTAAGTTTTTGACCTTTTTCGAATAAAATATTTGATTTTCTAGAATCCTCATCAATGGCTTTTTTTAAGAGTGATACTGCCTCTGAACTTCTCTCCAATCTGCCCAAAATTAGACTTTTGTTGTAAAGGGCTGCTGAATGTTTTGGATCATTTAATAAAACTTGATCAGTGATTTTTAAGGCTTCATTGTTGCGTTCTAAATTACTCAAACATAATCCGATTGATGTTAAAGAATCTAAATAGTTTGAATCAACCTCCAGAGATTTTTTAAAAAATGAGATGGCATCATCATATTTTTCAATTTTTTGCAGAGCAAAGCCTTTGTTATACAAAGCATCTAGATTTTTTGGATCTATTGAAAGAACTTGATCAAAACAAATTATTGCTTTTTGGTAATATCCTATCTTATGCAATGTTATGCCTTTATGAAGTTGTATGACAATATTTTCAGGTTCTATAGAGCTAGCTTTGTTAAATTTTGAAACAGCCTTTTTAAATTCTTTGTAGTAAACAGCCGTTAAACCCTGATTAAAATAATACCATGCATTTTTTGAATTTTTTAACATGCAGATATCTTAATACGGATACTGTTTTTTAATGTTAAAGCGCATATTGCGTTAAATTTGGTTTTTTTTGATTGTTTATTAGTAAAAAAAGAAACGTACTTTACTTGAAATACTTAATTATTTAATTTGCTTAACAGAGTTAAATGGGTGCCGAATTTTATGGAGAGGATTTCAATGGTGCAGATGTTGCACCATTTGTAGGTATCAATACTTTTTTGCACCTTCCCTGGATTAAATCCCATAAAGAACTTCTTGAAGTAAAACCAGACGTGGCAATAATTGGTGAACCTTTTGATTTTGGAACCACTATTCGTCCAGGAGCAAGATATGGACCTAGAGCAATTCGAGCAGCTTCAACTATTCCATCTCCTCCATTTGAAAGGTTCAATATCGAGACTGGTGCTGACCCATTTGGAACTTTTAGAACAGTAGATTACGGCGATGTTCATGTTTCTCCTGGTGATGTAATACGATCTCACCAACTTATGACTCTTAAAGTCAAAGAAGTACTAGAGGCAGACGGTATTCCTGTAATGTTAGGAGGAGATCATTCAATTACTTATGCAAATGTAAGAGCCTTTGCTAAAAAATACAAAAACATTGGAATGATTCATTTTGATACACATGCTGATTGTGCACCACAAGGATTAACTGGATACAAATATGATCATGGGGCACACATTAGACGAATTATGGAAATGGGTTGTTTAAAAGGAAAAAACTATTCCTTAGTTGGTCCAAGGGGATATTGGCCAGGGCGAGATTTGTACAAATGGATGTCTGATCAGGATTTCCAATGGTTTACCATGCTTGATGTAGAAGAATTAGGAATTGATTTGATTGCAAAAGAGATAGCAGATAGAGCGAATGATGGAACCGACGCTGTTTATCTTAGTTGGGACATTGATTCATTTGATCCGTCATATGCCCCAGGAACTGGTGAACCTGAACCAAATGGTCTTACCTCAAGAGAAGGAATAAGGATGATCCGTTTACTTTCAAAATCATTTGATCCTGACAGATTTGCAATGGATTTGGTAGAAATTGCTCCAGCTTATGATGTAAGTGATAACAGCTCTTACAATGGCGGTATAACTTCTGGATTGGGTCAAAGATTAGTTATCGAACTTTTAGCTGGATTATCATTAACAAAAAGAGGTTTGGAAGGAGGAGATCCCGTTAGACCTCATGACTATAAAGGAACCGGACATACCTATAATTTTGGAAATCCTGGTTCAAAAATTCCAAAAAGAGACTAGATGAAAATCATAATTCACGTGAAGGGTGAAGATGACAATAGACCTTTTACGAAAGTTTTTGATTATGAAAAATCTAATGAATTTATTTTCTTTGACTCTATGGATATAATGAAAAATAAAATTTCCAGAAACCTAAAACTAAACATTAATGAGACTCTTGCTCTGTTTGCCGGATTTATTGTTGTTTCCTTAAATGAAAAAAAATCAATCAACTATATTCAAAAAAATATATCTCAACTTCTTTTATCACACCAAGTCTTAATTGGAGTTCCGGAATTATTAAGAAAATTAACATTTTTAGTAACGACAGATTTTTTCACCGATAAAGAAATTATAATTGAATCTCCTATTCCATCTGAATCTGTCCTTAGGAATTTACATTAAACAAAATTGGGTAGTGAAAATTTTTGTTTGAGATTTTAGAATTCATTCAATTTACAAATCCATATTTGATTGTGGGATTTGGTTTATTGATGGGTTTGATCCATGCATTTGAACCTGATCATATTAGTGCAATATCAACTCAATTATTGAATAAAAAAAATTCAAATTTCAGCAAACAAACAAACTTAAAAAAAATTTCAATTAGGTCTTCTTTGCGTGGAATGTTTTGGGGTATGGGTCATACCTCAAGCATATTATTTGTCGGGTTACTCATAGCAGGTTTTTCTTTAAGCATTTCATCTGTTTTCTTTCTGGGGGCTGAATTGATTGTTGGATTAATGTTGATATCATTAGCTGTTGTAACTATTTTAAACAAAAATATTTTAAAACTAAACCACGTCCACCCTCACCAACATGGAGATGAGATTCACACTCACCCTCATACCCATGATGGTGGTCATAAACACAACCATAAATCATATCTAATCGGATGTATCCACGGTTTAGCTGGAAGTGGAAGTGTAGTGATATTAGCTACATCTTCCCTAAACAGCTTTGAATCAGTATTGTTCTTTCTAACTTTATTTGGAATAGGAAGTATTATTGGAATGTCTACAATAAGTGGACTATTAGGAATTCCCTTTGCTTTGATATCAAACATCAGCAAAATGACAATTTATCTTAGATACATAATAGCTGCAGTTGCATTTGGTGTTGGAATCTTTATTGTCTATAATATGATTTCAAATGTTTCTAATTTTGGTTTAAACTGACCAATTTTTTTACATCCTAAAATTGGAGGCAAGCAAAGATAGCGAGCTACTTTATTACAAGAACAGACGTTTTTGATTTGTGTACAATACCATTTGAGGTACTTCCCATAATAGCACTTTTTAATCCGGTTAACCCCCGTGCACCTATAACTATCAAGTCAAATTTTTTCTGATCAGCAAATTTTGAAATTTCTGTCGAAGGTGAACCATAAAGTATCTTTGAATTGAATTTCACTCCTTCTTTTTCACATTTTTTATTTATGGAATCTAGAAATTTTTCGGCTTTTCCTGTTAAAAACTTCTTGTAATTTATGACAGTCGATGCTAAAGTTGCACGAACTTCAACCACGTTTACTCCTGTAATTTCTGCGTTCATGAATTTTGCAAATTTGATGGCTGCTTTCAGTCCTTTATCTGAAAATGTGTTAATATCTATAGCAACTAAAATTTTGGGGGTTTTTTGACTGCTCAATAAAATATGGATGTATTCTTTTAATAATAAACCTTCTAAGTAAAGTACGTATGATTTGTTCTAATTAGCATAAATACCTCATCTTAAGAAAAAATGTTTTTTATAAATAAAATTAAAATTGATAAATCCTTTATTTTACCTTGGTCCAATCCAGGGTGAAATTTTATTGTTTTTTGTTTCTCAAAACATTAAGAGCCGAACCAGCTTTGAACCATTCTATTTGAGATTGGTTGTAAGAATGATTTAGCATGATTTCTTCGTTGTTTCCATCGCTATGAGTAAGAATACATTTTATGGGTTTTTGTGGGGTAATGGCGTTTAACTCTACAAGGCTGATTTTATCATCTTCTTGAATTTTATCATAATCATCAGAATTGCTAAAGGTTAGTGCCAAGATTCCTTGTTTTTTGAGGTTGGTTTCATGAATTCTAGCAAGACTTTTTGTGATTACAGCTGCGCATCCCAAAAATCTAGGAGACATAGCTGCATGTTCTCTACTGCTTCCTTCGCCATAATTAGCATCACCGACAATTACCCACCTCATTCCTTTTTCTTTGTATTGTCTTGCAATGCTTGAGAAAGATTCGTTTTGATTGTTTAAGAAATTTTTTCCTTTTCCTACTTCATCATTGTAAGCATTGACAGCCCCCAAAAGCATGTTATCACTAAGATTAACTAAATGACCTCGTAAAGAAAGCCAAGCTCCTGCCGGAGAGATATGGTCAGTTGTGCACTTTCCTTTAGCTTTAACCATAATTGGGATTTCTTCAAAGTCATTTCCATCCCATTTATCAAATGGTTCTAAACGTTGGAGACGTTTACTATTTGGATCAATGATTACTTCAAGACCCTCAGAAACTTTTGGGGGAGCTATGAAAATTCCATCAGGTCTCATAAAACCATCTTTTGGGACTTCAGGTGCAGATTTAGGAGGATCCAATTTGAATTTTGACCCATCTGCTGCAGTTAATTCATCTTTCATTGGATTGAAAGACAGTCTTCCACCTAAAGCAAGTGCAATAATCATTTCTGGACTTCCAATAAAATTAAGAGTATTTCTATGACCGTCATTTCTTCCTGGAAAATTTCGGTTAAAGGTTGTGACAATTGTATTTTTTTCATCATTTTCTAATTCAGGTCTACTCCATTGACCAATACAAGGACCGCAAGCATTTGCCAATACAGTTGCTCCAATTTCTTTTAATGATTTCATTTGACCATCTCTCTCAATTGTACCTCTAATTTGCTCAGAACCAGGAGTAATTAGTAATGGAATTTTGGATTTGATGCCTTTTGATTTTGCTTGTTCTGCTAGACTTGCAACTCTTGACATGTCTTCATATGATGAATTAGTACAACTACCAATTAGAGCCACAGATATTGGATCTACGTAATCATTAGATTTGACATCTTCTGACAAATCAGAAATTTTTCTAGCCAAATCTGGAGTGTGTGGACCAACAATGTGAGGTTCTAGTGTTGAAAGATTAATTTCAATAACTCTATCAAAGTATTTTTCTGGATTTTCTTGAATCTCTGGATCTGCAATCAGTAATTCTTTATTTTGATTTGCAAGTTC
>JAUWQG010000031.1 GCA_030611185.1 Nitrososphaerota archaeon | reverse complement strand
TCTGTAGTTGCCTTTTTGCCATAGAGTTTTTGTTTTCTTCTAGCCATCAAGCTCCTCCAGGCTAAGACATGAATTTTTTTGAAATGAAAATGAACTAGCTAAGGTATGATGAGAAACTGAAACGTTCACAAACAATTACACAACGGAAGTTTTTTTAAAAATATAAAAAGAAATTGAAAATGATTGAATTCGACTAGTCTACTAGTTCGGTCCAACCTTTGACGAAGACTGAATCTTTGTGGAGTGGAACTGGTTGTCCAACGGTAAAGTCCATTGGTCTCATCCAAAAGATTGCTTTTGTTGGGCATACACCAATGCATGCACCATCAGTAATACATCTCTCTGGATAAAAGACAAATGCTTTACCTCTCTTCCAGCCTTCAACTGGTTTTACTCTAAGGACATCTGGACCAAGTGTTGTACAGATTTCTACACATAGTGCGCATCCGATACACATTTGTTCGCTGATGTCTGGAAGTATTGCTACTGGCATAACGAAATTTTTTCGTCTTTTGATCTTTATATAACTTACCGAGAAAAATGTGACTATAACACCGTTTGAAGTTTTATAACACCGTTTGAAATTCTGATCGCTATATCCAAATTATTTTTTAATTTCAAATGACTTGGAATATTGAAATTTTTTGTCTACTGAATTTAAAATCAAACTTGTTTCAGACATACTAAGATAGTACATTCCAGATTTTTTTGAATCCATTAAATGCCGTCCACCAGGAGAAAGAATCCATTCTTCATTTTCATTTTTTATGACCATAGCGGTGACTAGAATAAGAGATTTTGTGGTCCTTGCTACTGATGAAAGTAACATAATAGCTGCATTGATGAATCTGGCAGATTCTAATTCATCAAACATGTTGCAAATTCCATTTAAAGAATCTAAAATGACTAGTACTTTTTCCTTTGAGACTTTTTCAATAATTTCCTTTAGATCTTTTTCCCAAGTGATCCTACTAGGACGAAAAATCTTAACACCCTCATTTTTTTTAATCATTCCAGAAATAAAATAACCGCTATACAGCAAATCAAAATCTAAGAAAATTATTGGAATACTTTGAGATTCTATTAATCTTTTTAGAAATTCAGATTTTAGAAAAGGTTTAGAACATAAAATAATACCGGGGCTTTTTTCTAAAAATTCATTATTGATTTGGGTAAGGTCATTATCTAAAATTTGCTCAGGATTTTTATCCAACATTAATTTAGTCTCTAACAGATATAATAATGAATTTAGACTCAAAAGATGTTTCTGAGGATTTTCCAACTAACAAAATCTATCTAAATAACGCATCCGTATCGTTAATGCCTACACAAAGCATTGAAGCAATGAAAGAATTTTTAATTTCATATAATTCAGTAGGTCCCGACTCTATCAAATCTGAACCATTTGTTACAGAGAAATTAAGGAATACTAGAAAAATCATAGCAAAAATCGTAAATTGTCAACCTGATGAGATTATTCTAACTCAAAGCACAACAGATGGGATAAATATTGTAGCCAATGGGTTGTCCTTTGATTCAGACTCTAACATCATAATACGTGGAATGTCTCATGAACATCACGCAAATTTTTATCCTTGGCTTCGACTAAAAAATAAAGTAGAAATAAAAAATCTATCTATAGATGAAAACGGATTTTTTAATTTTGATGAATTCAATAAATTTCTAGATAATAACACAAAATTAGTATCACTTAGTCATGCATTGTATAATACAGGTTCAATTTTACCAATAGAAAAAATTGGGAAAATATTAGATGATAAAACACCATTTTTCCTTGATAGTGCTCAAACGGTTGGTTGTATAGGTAATTTTGATGTAAAAAAACTCAAATGCAATTTTATGGCTTTTAATGGTTCAAAATGGCTTTGTGGACCCATGGGAACTGGATTATTTTACTGTGATAGAAAATCAAGTGAATTACTTGAACCTCTTTCCATAGGAGGTGAATCTGCAATGTTATATGATGAATCAAATTTAGCATTCAAAGATCTACCCGAAAAATTTCAAACAGGATTCCGTAATTATGTTGGAATTGTTGGATTAGAATCATCAGCAAATTATCTTTACAGATATGGTATGGAAAATATACGAAAAAAAAATATTCATCTCTCAAATATGCTCAGAGATGAATTATCTAAAAATAACAAAATAACTCTGTATGGTCCTGAAAATACCGAAGAACGTACCAGCATAATTTCATTTACCATAGAAGGACTTGAACCACAAACTGCAGTAGAAAAATTAGAAAAACAGGACATAATTTTAGCAGTTAGAGAAATCTATGACAAAAAAATAATTCGAGCTTCTCCTCATTTTTTCAATACTGAATCTGAGATTCTTCGAGTTATAGATGCTATAAAGAAATTATAGGTTCTCTTGTTCCTCTATGACCATCATTGTTAGAGTTGATTGCACCTTGACTATCTTTCTAATCTTATCGGTAATGATTGCTCTCAAATTTTCGGCATTATCAGAAGATAATTTCAAAACAATGTCATAAACCCCGTATACGCCTTGAATTTCAAATTGGATTTCTTCATTATGAAGAATTTTTTTAATTTCGTCAATTATGGAGGTATCTGAACCTAAATCAGAATTCAATAATACGTATGCAGTAGGCATGTTGCAGATTTTCATATACCGTATTTAACCTTTGAGGGGTATCAAAAACTGATTAACTAGAATTAAGATTCTTTGATGTGAAACATTTAGATCTTACACTAACAATTTCTAAATCAATTCCAAGCTTTCCGGGTTCACCGTCTCCTCAATTCATTTCTTGGTCTTCGATAAAAGACGACGGTTACAATCTAGAATTATTATTTTTAAGCTCTCATACTGGAACACATCTTGACGCACCATATCATTTTGCAGAAAAAGGAGCAAAAATACATCAGATTCCTTTAACCAGGCTGGTAGGAAATGCATTATTAATTAAAATTAAAAAAGTAAAAGATCAGACGATCACAAAAAACGATTTACTTGAATTTGAACGAAAAAATGGAAAAATCCAAAACTTCTCATCAATTATTTTCTTCACGGATTGGCAAAAAAATTTGAAAAAAAAATTCTACTTTACAAATAATCCAGGTTTATCCAAATCTGCAACTGACTACTTAGTTTCAAAAAAAATCAACTTGGTTGGAATTGATTCTCCTAGTATTGACCTTGGAATTGACAAGTCATTTACAGCTCATAAAATTTTGGCAAAAAATAATATCTTAATTGTTGAAAATCTTTCAAATCTAGAAAAAATCCATACTTTGGAATTTAATTTTATTATTCTACCACTAAAGCTAAAAGATGCAACAGGTTCCCCGGTTAGAGCAATCGCCAGTTACTGAACAAAATGAAATCGATTTTTTTTATAGTTTTTTGATAATTTACCCACAATTGGAATCTGATTTCCACAAAACTGACATTGATTTTTTTCATTTAGATTCCATGACTCTATATCAAAACTAAATCTCTTGATAACAATATTGTTACATTCAGGACAGTATGTGTGCTCTAATGGATGACCAGGAACATTTCCAATATAGGCATACTTTAGTCCAATCTTCTTGGCGATTTTGTGATGTTTTTCCAAGGTTTCTACCGGAGTAGAGTCAAACTCCATCATTTTATAATCAGGATGAAAACGCAAAAAGTGAATAGGCATTTCTGGTCCAAATTCATCATAAACAAATTTGCATAATTTTTCTGCATACTCTAAACTATCTCCAACTTTTGGAATTACCAAATCTGTTATCTCTACATGGATTTTTGTTTTATCTCGAATTTCTAAAAGAGTATCAAAAACAGGTTGAGGATCAGGAATCCCAATGTATTTTCTTGTAAACTCTGGTTCTGCACTACCTTTGAAATCAACTGTTATAGAGTCTAAAAATTCACCCATCATTTTTACTGATTCTGGTGTGTCATATCCATTGGAAACAAAAATGTTGTAAAGATTTTTTTGATGTGCTATTACTCCACAATCTTTAGCAAATTCTATGAAAATTGATGGTTCATTGTAAGTATAGGCAATACCATCTGCCCCATTATCTATAGCAGTTTGTACGACTTCTTGGGGAGTCATGTCAATACCTTCAATTTTTCTTCGTTGACTGATATCATAATTTTGACAATATTTACAAAGCCAGTTACATCCAGTGGTCGCAATTGAATATACTTTTGAGCCTGGATGGTAATGAGTAACGGGTTTTTTTTCAATAGGATCTACATGACCTGCGATCACTTTACCATACACAAACAAGTCTAATTTTCCATTCTGATTTCCTCTAATTCCACAAAGACCAATTTGTCCTTCTGCCATCTCGCAATATCTAGCACAAGCAGTACACCTTACCTTGTTGTTAGGTAATTTTTCATAAAGAATGGCCTCCTTTCCCATTTCACATTATACTATTTGTTTTTCAAATATAAGGTGGATGTATTTTTCGCAATGCTAAAAATATACAACATACCATCAAAATCCATGAGCAAACCAGGAAATATGTGGAGAAAAGTTCATGGAAAAGTTACCAAACGTCCTACTAATTTCTCATGGTTAATTGAAGAAAAACTAGCAGGTTCTGGAATGCCTACTAGTATTGATGAATTAGATTGGATTCTACAACAAGGAGTAAAATCAATTGTAACTATGACGGAAAATGCATTACCAGAAAAATGGGTAAGTGAAATAGGATACTTGCATGTTCCCACGCCAGACTTTACTGCCCCTGATATGGAAAAAATAGATATGGCAGTTGACTTTATTCATGAAAATATTTCTGACAATCAAGCCGTGATGGTTCATTGTGCAGCAGGTATGGGAAGAGCAGGAACTATCTTGGCATGTTATCTAGTAAAATACCAAAAATTTTCAGGAAAGGATGCAATAAAAAAAATAAGAACAGAAAGGCCAGGTTCTATTCAATCAGAAACACAAGAGCTAGCAATTACTTTTTATCAAAAGCATGTTGGAAATTAAATAAATTCTGAAACTAGTTTTCCATTTACTACTTTAATCTGCAGTTTTTTATTTTCTTGAAATATTAAAGTTAGCGCTCCTTCAGAATCAGGATCTTCAACCTTTACTAATTCTAGCATTTTAATTTCATCAAATTTTCCCATATCATTCACCTATTCTGGAATAGACACCGTGTCAATTTTTCCGTCAACTGCCTTTATGAATAAAAATCGATTATCCTTAACGATAAAAGTAATCCCTCCTTCTTTATCTGGCTCCTCAACTTCAAGAATTGGTTGTCCTAAAAGGCCGTCATATTTTGCCATGTAAAGTCTCCAAAATAGTTCCTTATATCCCTAATTGAATCAATTTTTTATTAATTATAACTCAGTGACTCGCCTTTAGAAAAAGAGGCTTACAAATAATAGGGATTATTTTTTCAGAAAAAATAGAAATGGATCATAATGAATTATGTCAAAAAGTCTTAGATTTAGTATCAGAAGTTAGATTTAGCGGCATTTTAAACTCCAGAGGCGACTTGGCCGTTGGAAAGAACCGAGAGGATTCTGGAAAATTATTGAGTGAAGATGAAGTAAAAATGTCAGTACATTATACTTTTCAAAGATGGACAAGCATTCAAAACCTTGCTCATAAAATCGGTAAAGAAAAAACAAACATTACAGAATTTGAAAAAGTTACTTTGATTAGTGTTCTTCTAAATGATGGAAATCTTCTCTTGTTGAGTTCAGAACCTGGGGCCAATTATATGGAAATAATTTCCAAAGTCAAACAATTAATCCCTGATCAATAGTGTAGTTTTAAAAATTGTCTTTGGTTTGGACTTATTTTTGCTATAGTACTAATTTATCTTAGCACCAATTTAGTTTTAAAAATAGATCAATTAGATGGTTGGCTTAAAGCACTTTACTTTATTATTTTAATTCCAGGGTATGGTCTTGTTACATACCAAATACGAACATACTTTCAAAATAAGGATAGAACAGAATCAGACAATTGAGTACGGTCCAAATATTTTATTCTCAAATTATAAAGCAGTATACGAGTGAAAATGTATTGAAAGGACTCTATTGGTTAATTTTAGGAATGTGTGTTTGGTTCATTCCAACCATTATTTTTGAGATTATTGCTACTGAGAATTCACAGATAACTCCTGAAGAAGCAGTATCTGATATTCCAGCAGAGTTTGTAATTGTATTATTTGCAATAGCCCTCCCAGTCATTCTTAAGGGTGTAATCACTATAAGAAAAGAAAGAAAAATGGAAAAGAAAGATTCAAGGAACAACAAGAAAAAATCAAAAAAGAAGTAATTTTTGAAAATCAAAATTTTTTAAAATTCTTAATTCAAAAAATATATTATTGATTTTCTTAAATTACGAAGTAAAATCATAATCTCATAATTGATAATTAGATAGTATAATAAATAAGAAAATTTTTTATTTTTGATATGAAGAAAATCGAGGCAATAATTAGGAGATCAAACTATACAGCGATTTCTAGTAAATTAAACGCAATGGGCTACACAATTATTGATAGGCGAAATTTAGAAGATAACCAAATTTTAGATACTCAAAAAGGATCAAAAACTGGAAGAACACCTCGTCTAAAAACAATTCCTCTTTCAAAAATTGAACTAGTTGTAGTAGAGAAAGATGCCCGAAAAGTAATTGACCTTATTTCAAAAAAATCAGGGTTCACATCTGGTAAAATGGGAAAAATTTTCATATCTGAAATGGAGGAAGTTCTAGAAATTGACACACTTGAAAGTACTCAAGATCTTGAACTAGAGGAAATTAATGCTCCACAAAAACCAAAAATTAAAAGAAGTAGATTGGTTCCCCTTCAGAAATACACCTTACTTCGTCTTCAAACTGTTTATGATGAAAACTCTGAAACTCTAGCCTCAGATCATAGAATAAAATCATTTAGTGATTTTGTTAATCATTGCATCATGGGATATCTTCCTTCATTTGAAAAACAACTAAAACACCCTACTGTTGTTTATGGAAATAATTTTAGAGAATTTTAGATAACGTTTTCTCCTTCATCACCCGATTCTATATCTACTGCACGTAGAACTGGTGAAATGAAGATTTTCCCAACACTTCCTTTTTCTTTAATGATGTTTACCACCTGCTCTTCTTTACTTTCTGGAATTACTAATTCTATGACATACTTTTCACTGAATTGTGGTCGAAATATGGCACTTCCTTTTGAAGCATGGATTTCAGGAGGAGGTCTCTTTCCACGACCTCTTACTTTATTTACAGTCAAGCAACCAATCTCTAATGCTTTTAGTGCTTCACTAATTGCCATTACGTCATTATTTCCAAGAAATGCTTCGATTTTTAACATTTGATAATTTTACAAGGTTTTTCACAAATAATAGTTTCAGATTTTGATAATCAAGTGATAATCAAATAGTTATCAAATTTCGTTATTATTATTTAGTTTCACAAACTTTAGTTCAACATTGCCAATAGATACAGGTGATACCGCATGGATGCTAGTAGCAGGAAGCCTAGTGCTTTTAATGATCCCTGCGCTTGGCCTTTTTGAATCTGGCTTATTAAGAAAGAAAAATGCTGTCTCTGTTTTTATGCAAATTTTCTTTGGTTTAGCATTACTTAGTGTAATGTGGTTCGTATTTGGTTTTAGTTTAGCATTTGGTCCTGACGATACAGGTCTTGGATTGATAGGTAACATGGATTGGGTTTTCTTAAAAGGAGTACCTTGGAATGAGGCCCTTGACTATGCACCGACAATCCCAGGTGTTTTGTTTGTAAAATTTCAGTTGATGTTTGCAGCAATTACGCCTTTGCTTCTTACAGGTACCATTGCGGAACGAATGAAGTTTAGTTCATTTATCATATTCATTGCTTCATGGTCCATACTAATCTACTATCCATTAGTACACTGGGTATGGGGAGGGGGCTGGCTAGCAGCTATAGGAGTTGTAGATTTTGCTGGTGGTATAGTAATCCATACAAGCGTAGGAATGGGTGCACTAGCTGCTGCAATTGTGCTTGGACGCAGAAGGTTCTTTGGTCCAGCAATTGAAATTCCGCATAGCATTCCACTAGCTGTAGTAGGCTCTTCACTTCTCTGGCTTGGTTGGTTTGGATTTAACGCAGGAAGTGCATTAGCATCAGGTTCTCTTGCAGGAAATACAGTAATTGTAACTCACATGGCCTCTTCAGTTTCTGCATTAATCTGGGTAGGATTATCCTGGATGAGAACAGGAAAACCATCAGTAGTTGCTGCCATTAATGGTGCTATTGCAGGTTTAGCAGGAATCACACCAGCATCTGGTTATGTAAGTGTAGAACACTCGTTTATTATTGGAATTGCTATAGGACTTGCGTCATACTCTACAATTATCATCTTCAAGGAGAAATTGAAAATTGATGATGCATTAGACGTAAGCTCAATTCACGGAACTGCAGGTATTATTGGTGCATTATCAATTGGTATCTTTGCAAGTAGTGCAGTTAATCCTGGAGGCCCAAATGGTTTACTCTTTGGAAACCCAGATCAATTAGGAATTCAAGCAATCGGAGTTGGAGTTGCAGCGGCATTAGGATTTGGTGGAACCTACATTATCATGAAGATCCTTGACTTCTTAGTAGGAGTAAGAGTATCTCCAGAAGTAGAAGATGCTGGATTAGATATTAGTGAACATGCAGAACGTGCCTATGCAGACGAGGAAGAATTTAAGTTAGAAATGGATGAATATGTGGAAGACTTGGAAAAGAAAGGTAAATTCTTCTTTAATAAAAAAGATAAATCAAAAACTAGCTAAAAAGAATTTTAAAATTTTTTTAAATTTAATTTATAGTTATTTCAATTTCCTTTGAATTATTTTTAATGCTATCAGATTCTGTGTAATCATGTTTTTGCCAAGAAGCAAAGATTTCTGCTCCAATCTTATGTTTTCCTGATCCTAATTCTGATGCTTTGATGATAATTTTTTCATTAAAGTCAAACAATTCCTCTCTAACTTCTTCTTCAGAAAGGCGAATAAATGGTTCGAAATTTTTTGCTACTTGAACCCATATCCTTCTATCTTTCATAGGATTCACCAATTTTGGATTTCTCGTCCAAAAAATTGCTGCTTTTCTATAGGTATCAATGGTTTTACCAACCTCTTTTTTTCTAAACCCTCCAGAAATCAATTTTATGCCATACTTTAGCTTGAAGGAGACATCATTATTGTTGTATGCCTTTGTCCAATTTGCCTCATTGAAGGCATTTCGAATATCCCCTTCTATTGAAAATTGGACGTTAATCTCTATTGGGTCACTAGAAGAGTATTGATCTTTACCATTAACTAGCGAAATCTCTGAAATCTTACTACCGCTCATTCTTAATCATAATGATTTATATCCACAATAAGTTCTTTTTCCGAATACATGCACGCCCAAATAGT